>DAOTYR010000518.1:0-3006 GCA_034434655.1 Chloroflexaceae bacterium | reverse complement strand
CACCCTCCCGCCCGCGGAAGGGTGGGGAAGGGCAAAGCCCTTCCAGCCTTCCATGCGGCTCGCGCCGCACACCAACAGGATGAACATAGGTTCTTCCTGGGAGGGCTACGCCCTCCGAGACCCTCCCACCGGGCGGGGGTATGGGGGAACCCGGTTCCCCATCTCCCTGCGCACGGGCTGCGCGTCGCCGTCAACCGAACCGAACCGGTTGACCTGTCCCCATCCCCCTGTGCACGGGCTGCGCCCGCACCTTCCCGGGGGCGGGGGTGTGGGGGAACCTGGTTCCCCCATGTTCACGTTAGGAACAACTGCTTCGGATCCCATCGGCGCGCGGCGCAGCCGCATGCAAGGCTGAGGTGAACGCTATGCTCTACCTGTACGCCATCATCAACCGCCCCACCGCGCCGCTGCCGTCCATTGGCGGCCTTGGCGAACAGCCGGTGCAATCCATCGCCTGGGGCGATATCGCGGCGATCTACAGCCCCTACGACGGCCCTGCTCCGCGCGCCGAAGTGGCGCACCTCTGGCGGCACGAGGCGGTGGTGGAACATCTACTCGATACTCACAGCGTGCTGCCGGTGCGCTTCGGCGCCCTGCTGCCCGACGAGGCGGCCCTGACGGCCCTCCTGCGCGAACGCCACGACCACTTCGTGGCCGGACTGTCCAGGGTGGCCGGACGGGTCGAGGTAAGCGTGCGCGCCCTGTGGTCGGCGGAGGCGCCCCTGCCGGCGTCGCGTCCGGCGGAGGCGGAGAGCGGGCGCGCCTACATGGCCCGTCGCATGGCCGAAGCGCAGGCCCGCGAAGCGCGGCGCCGCGAGGCCCAGCAGCGCGCCGATGCCCTCCACGCGACGCTGGATCGCCTGGCCGTCGCCCATGTCCGCCAGGAGTCGCCGCGCGAACGCATGCTGTTCAGCGCCGCCTACTTGATCCCCCGCGAGGCCCTGGACCCCTTCCGCCGCGCGGTTGACGCCCTCGGCGCGGCCAATCCGGACCTGCGCCTCCTCTGCACCGGCCCCTGGCCAGCCTACCATTTTGTTGATGGAGCGTGACGCCTATGCCGATCTCAGCGGTTCATCAGCCTGCCACGCCATCGGAAGGTTTGACGCCCCGGGCAGCAACCCCATCCGGGCGCGATGACCTCCTGACTCTCCAGCACAAAGTGCTCCACAGCACCGGCGACCCGGCGGAGTTCATCGCTGAACTGGAACAGGCCTGCGACACGCTCCCGCGGCGCATCAATGCCGATCCCGAAGCAGTCGAACAGGGCCTGGCGAAACTTGTCCTGACCCTGATCGAACTGCTCCGCCAGTTAATGGAACGCCAGGCCCTGCGGCGCATCGAACGCGGAACCGTCAGCGACGAGGAGATCGAGCGTCTCGGCGAAACCTTCATGCGCCTGGAACGGCGCATGGAAGAACTCAAAGTCGTCTTCGGCTTAGAAAATGAGGAACTGAACCTCAACCTTGGCCCGCTGGGGAACCTCTTGTAGCGCGCTCCCGTGAACATGGGGGAACCAGGTTCCCCCATCCCCCCGCCCGCGGGAGGGTTTGGGAGAGCTACGCCCTCGAGCAAGGATATGGGGAAACCTGGTTTCCCCATCCCCTCACCCGGTGGGAGGGTTTGGGAGGGCTGCGCCCTCCCAGGAAGTATGTTCATCCCGTCGGTGTGCGGCGCGAGCCGCATGGACGGCTGATGGGTATTGAGCAATTCATCCGGTATACCGGGCTGGCCGTGGGGCTCATGGTCTTTAAGAAATTCATTCGCTATCCCGCGCTAGCCGTCGGGCTAAAGCCCTCGGCTAGGCAAGGCGAAGCCCGCCGGCGCGGGCTAGAGCGGATGTAGTCCTTAAAAGCTGGAGCGCTTCCCATTGCAGTGAGCAGCAATCTACAATCCACAATCTAAAATCTAAAATGGCAGGCCTCCTCAAGACCGCGCCAGCCCCGGCAGCGCCGCATCAAGTCCTGCTTCGGACGGGCGGGTATCGTAGGGGAGTTCCTCGCGCTCATCGGCAACGATCCGCAGATAGACCTCCTCCAGGCTGCGCGGCATTTCGGCCAGCGCGACCACGGGCAGGCCCTGCCCCGCCAGGCGGGCCAGCAGAAGCGGGTTGACCTCCCGCGGCTCTGCGCAGCGGTAGCGGAGGTAGTCATCGCCCTGTTCCTCAACCGCGACCAGTCCATCGAGGAACGGCAGCGCGGCGGCGGCAGGGCAGGCGAGGCGCAGCTCGAACAACGGATCGCCGAGGAGTTGCCGGCTCAAGGCGGCAAAGGAACCCTGGGCGATGATCCGCCCGCCGCGGATGATCGCGATGCGGTCGGCCAGGGCCTCGGCCTCGGCCAGGTTGTGGGTGGTGAGCAGGACGGCCCGGTCGGCCTTGCGCAAGTCGCCAATCGCATCGCGCACAACGCGGGCGCTCTGAGGGTCCATCGCCGTCGTCGGCTCGTCGAGGAAGAGGACCGGCGGGTCGTGGATGAGGGCGCGCACCAGGGCCACCTTCTGGCGCATACCCTTGGAGTAGCTGTCGAGCCTGCGCTCGCGCGCCTCCCACAGCCCGAACTGCCGCAGCAACGCCTCGGCGCGCCGGCGGCGCGTCAGCGCGTCGAGCCCCAGCAGCGCCCCGAAGAAGTCGAGGTACTCCAGCGCGGCCATGCGCCCGTACAACCCCGGGTATTCGGTGAGCAGACCGACCTTGCTCCGCACGGCCTGGGCCTGCTCCACCACATCCAGCCCGGCAACGCGGGCGCGACCTCCGCTCGGGCGCAGGATCGCGCCGAGCATGCGCACCGTGGTCGTCTTCCCGGCGCCGTTGGGTCCCAACAGGGCCAGAAGCTCGCCGGGACGCACCTCCAGGTCAATCCCGCGCACCGCCTCGAAATTGCCGAACCGTTTGGAGAGGTGCTGCGCTTCGATCATCGGATTGCTACACCCTGAGAAACCAGGGTTCTCCATACCCCCGCTGATGCGTTCAGATACAGGATGGTATCACCCTACGAGTAGTATAGCAAA
>DAOTYR010000517.1:0-20618 GCA_034434655.1 Chloroflexaceae bacterium | reverse complement strand
CCCTCACCTTCCCGGGGGCGGGGGCGTGGGGAAACCCGGTTTCCCCCTACCCCTGCTCGAGGGCTTTGTCCTCCCAAACCCTCCCGCCGGGTGAGAGAATGGGGCAACCCGGTTGCCCCATCCCCCTGCGTGCGGGCCTGGCCCGTCCCCACCCTCCTGCGGGCGGGGTGTGGGGCAACCCCCTTACCCCACACCCCCGCTCCAGAGGACGATGTGCAGCCGAGTAAGTGCTCAGGCGACCTGGTAGCGCAGCGGCGGCGCGGCGTCCAGGCCGCAGCGCCCGGCGCGCGCGCCCCGCGCTTCGTAGAACACCAGCACTGACCAGCCGGCGCTTCGCGCCGTTGCTCCTGAGACCTGCACGGCGTGGACATGCACCGAACTCAAGAAGGCATTGAGGCGCGCCTCGTCTTCACGGGCGTGTTCCGGCGCGGGACGGATGGTGAAATGACGGCACTGCATGGTGCTTGCTCCTGCTGCGATGAAGCTGCGTTGGTGTTCATATACCGCTCTGACCGCGCCAGGGTTACGCTTCGACATCCTGCTCGGCCCGTTCGCGGGCGCTGCCGATGCTGAAGTATTTAGCTTCGGGGTGGTGCACCACGATCGCCGCCGTGCTCTGCTCCGGCACCAGTTGGAACGCCTCGGTAAGGGTGACGCCGATCTGCTCGGTAGGCAGTATCTGGAACAGTTTGCCGTGCTCCTCCAGGTCAGGGCAGGCCGGGTAACCCCAGGAGTAGCGTTTGCCGCGGCTCTCGCCGATGCCGAGGCTCTGCCGGATCAGCCGGTTGGTGTACTCGGCCAGGGCCTCGGCCAGGCTCACCCCCAGACCGTGCACGTAGTAGCTGCGACTGTAGTCGCCCTGGCGTTGCAGTTCCTCGGTCAGTTCGTCAACCCGTTCGCCCATGGTCACGATCTGGAACGCGGCCACGTCATATTCGCCGCTCTCGACGTCGCGGAAGTAGTCGCTGATACACAGGCGCTCCCGCTCCGGCTGCCGCGGAAAGACGAAGCGCGTCAACTCGCGCCCCCGATCGGCCGGGTCGTAGACGATCAGGTCGTTGCCATCGCTCTGCGCGGGGAAGTAGCCGTAGACCACCTTTGGTTCGAGCCAGCCCTCGCGTTCGGCCTCGCGCACGAGATCGCGCACCTTCTGGTCGAACTCGGCCTTGAGCCGCTCCCACTCGGCGCCTTTGGCGTTCTTAGCGCCCCACTGGAGCCGGTAGAGGGCGTTGCGGTCGAGACAGGCCACCACGTCGGCCAGGCGGATGCGCGTGGTGGCGCGGGCGCCCCAGAAGGGCGGCGTTGGCACCGGCACGTCGCGGCGCACGTTGGAGCGCGCCTGCGGGCCGCGCTGGCTGGCCTTGCCCAGGTCCGCCAGGGCCACCCGCCCCCGCTGGCGCTCATGCAGCACCGTGGCCGCCTCGGCGATGGTTGCGCGCACGAAGTGCTCCCGCTGTGCCGGATCGCTCAGGCGGTCCATCGTCTCCAGCCCTTCGAAGGCGTCCTTGCAATAGAAGACGCCGGCTTCATACGGCTCTTCGTCGCCCACGAAGCTGATGCGCAGCCCGTACTGCCGGTTGATGGCCGCTCCGCCCACCAGCACCGGGAAGCTCAACCCGCGCTTGTGCAACTCTTGCACGATCAGCGGCATCTGCTTTGAGGTGCTCACCAGCAGCGCCGAGAGACCGATGGCGTCGGCGTTGACCTCCATGGCCTTCTCGATAATCGTATTCGCCGGCACCTGCTTGCCCAGGTCGTAGACGGTGTAGCCGTTGTTGGAGAGGATCGTATTGACCAGGTTCTTGCCAATATCGTGGACATCGCCGTACACGGTGGCCAGCACCACCTTGCCTTTGCTGGCCCCTTCGAGCTTGTCGAGGTAGCCTTCGAGCCGCGCCACGGCCTTCTTCATCACCTCCGCCGACTGGAGCACGAAGGGCAGGATGAGCTGGCCCGCGCCGAAGAGGTCGCCCACTTCCTTCATCGCCGGCAGCAACACGTTGTTGAGCACGTCCACCGCGGCGCGACCCTGGGGCGTGCCCTCGCTGGTGACCGTCTGCGCCGGGTGGTCGGCGCCCATACGCTGCGCCACCGCGGTGTCAATGTCCTCCTCGATCCCTTCTTTCTTCCGGTGGAGGATCTTCCAGTGCAGGCGCTGGTCCACGCTCATCGCCGCGGTCGGGTCGGCCCGTTCGCCCTCCTGCGCGGCCTGGTTCTGCTCGTAGTAGGCGATAAAGCGCGCCAGGGCATCCTCGCGGCGGTTGAAGATCAGGTCCTCGCAGACTGCGCGCTCCTCGGCGGGGATTTCGGCGTAGGGGGTCACGTGGGCCGGGTTGATGATCGCCGTATCCAGCCCCGCGGCGACAGCGTGGTAGAGGAACACCGAGTTGAGCGCGGCGCGGGCGTGGGGCGCTACGCCGAAGCTCAGATTGCTGACGCCCAGGGTGGTGAAACAGCCCGGGATCTGCTCCTTGACCAGGCGAATGCCCTCGATGGTTTCCACGGCGGCGTTGCGCAACTCCTCCTGGCCCGTGGTGATCGGAAAGGTGAGCACGTCGAAGATCAGCGCCTCGGCGGGAAGGCCATACTCCTCCTCGGCGATGCGGGCGATGCGCCGGGCGATGGCCACCTTGCGCTCGCGGGTGTGGGCCATGCCCTCTTCGTCAATCGTCATCACCACCGTCGCGGCTCCGTAGCGAGCGACGAGGGGCAGCACCCGGTCGAGCTTTTCGCCCCGTCCGCCCTCCAGCGAGACCGAGTTCACCACCGCGCGACCGGGGTACATCGCCAGGGCCGCCTCCAGCACGTCGGCCTCGGTGGTGTCAATCACCAGCGGCAGTTCGATGTTCATGGTCAGCTTCTTGAGCAGCGTGACCATCATCTCCTTCTCGTCGGCGCGCTCGGTCATCGCCACGCAGACATCGAGCATGTGCGCGCCGCTGTCAACCTGCTCGCGGGCCACCTCCAGCACCCCGTCGTAGTCGTTGTTGAGCAACAGCCGCTTGACCTTGCGCGATCCCAGGGTGTTCACCCGCTCGCCGATCATGGTGAGGGTCGCATCCTGCTTCAGAGCGGCGGCGCGGATGCCCGAGGAGACGCTGGGGATGTATTCGATCTGCCGGGGCGCGGGGGGGCGGTCGTAACCGACCTCGGCCCGCAGGCGCGCGATGTGGGCCGGGGTGGTGCCGCAGCATCCCCCCACCACGCCCACGCCGTACTCGCTCACGAACTCTCCCAGGATGCGCGCGAACGGCTCCGGCTCCATCGGATAGACCGTCTGGCCGTCAACTTCCAGCGGCAGGCCGGCGTTGGGGATGCAGGAGATCGGCTTGCGCGAATGGGCGGTGAGGTACTGGATCGCCGCGCGCATATGCTCGGGGCCGGTGGAGCAGTTCAGTCCGATCACGTCCACCGGCATGGCCTCCAGGGTGGCGATCAGCGCCGGCACGTCGGTGCCGAGGAGCATACGCCCGGACAGGTCGAGAAAGACCTGGGCCTGCACGGCCACGTCGGGGCGGTTCAACTGGGCTTTGGCGCGGCGGATGCCGTCGAGGGCCGCTTTGACCTCCAGAATATCCACGCTGGTCTCCACCAGCAGCACGTCGACTCCGCCTTCGATCAGGCCAATGGCCTGCTCGCGAAAGATGTCGCTCAGTTCCTCGAAGCTGATGTCGGAGAGCGCCGGATCGTCGGACGAAGGCAGTTTGCCGGTCGGCCCCATCGAGCCGGCGACATAGCGTGGGCGGCCATCGCGGGCCTCGAAGCGATCGGCGACGGCGCGGGCAAGCCGGGCCGCGGCGCGGTTGATCTCCAGGGTGCGCTCGCCCAGCCCCCACTCCTCCAGGCGCAGACGCGTGGACTGGAAGGTGCAGGTTTCCAGCACGTCCGCCCCGGCCTCCATGAACGACTCGTGGATGCGGGTGATGACGTCGGGCCGGGTGATCACCAGGTAATCACGGTTGCCGAAGGTGCGTTCGCCGCCGTAGTCCTCAACGGTCAGGTCAAAGGTGTCGATGCTGGTGCCCATCGCGCCGTCGTAGATCAAGACGCGCTCGCGCAGGGCTTCAAGGTAGCCTGGTTTTAGCTTCGTCACTGCGGTGATGCTCCTGGCGCAAAAAACCTTCACACGCTGGTGTGAAGGCTTCGATGACCTCATCTTCCCAGCTTTCGCTGCCGGAATTAGCACCCTTCCAGGCGGCGCGACGCCGGTCTGGGGGGTTGCTGGGGCTTCGTCGGGCCGGTCCCTCCACCCCTCTTGATGAGCGCTATGCACATGTGCGGTGGAGTATAGCACGCCGGGCGAACGGGAGTCAATCCGCCAGTGCCGCATCGCCCGGGGGGCGTTGCGGCCCGCTTCAAGCCTCGCCGTACATCAGCGCGCCAAGCTCCGTGTGCGCCTCCTCGGGGGTCAGGCCGCCGTGCATCCCCAGGTGGCGCTGCTTGAAGCGCCCGTCATCCCACCAGACCGCCTCACCGGCGTAGGGCAGCACCACCAGGTCACCGGCGCGGGCGGTGAAAACGGGTGAAAGGTGGGGGCCAAAGAAGCCTGCGTCCGCCAGGTCGGCCACGCGATGCACCTCGGCGCGCCCGTTGAGGCGCTCGCTCAGCGTGGCGCGTATCTCCTCCACCCGATCCGGGTTGAGGTAGAGGAACAGATCGCGGTTGGAGCCTCCCGGCGCCAGCGGGCGCCCATCGGCGCCGGTGGGGGTGGCGGCCGCCAGTTCGGGGACGATCCGGTTGACCATGAGGCTGGTGGCGGGGTTGACCCCGATATGGCCATGGTCAGCGGTGAACAACAGCAGCACGGGCCGCCCCAGCCGCGCCAGGGCGGGGTGCAGCAGCCGGTCGAGGGTGGTCAGCACGGTGTCAATCTCGGCCGCGACGTGGGGCGCCGCGGGGCCGTAGGTGTGGCACAGGGCGTCAATGGTATCTATGTAGAGCAGGTAGTATGCCGGGCCGCGCCGCGCCTCCAGGCGCTGGCTGAGCAGCGTGACGGCCTCGGCCAGGGTGTGGTAGGCCACCGTGTCGGCGCCCGCGCAGAGGACGCGGCTGTAGGAGGAGTTGGCGTAGGCGCTGTGCATGAACACGGTCGCGTGCACCCCGGCCGCCGCCAGACGCTGGTACAGCGTCGCCGTGGGGAACAGCGCCGCCGGGTCCACCCTGGCGGCGGCGAGGGTCTCACGCTCGCGCTCGCCGGCGTAGGAGAAGAGCAACGGCGCGATAACCCGGCCCAGGGTCGGCTCGTGGAAGAACCACTCGAAGATCCCCGACTGGCCCGGCGGCAGGCCCGTGTGGATGGTCGTCACGTGGGCCGCGGTGGTCGAAGGGAACATGGTCGTCAAGCGGGAGACCACGCCATGGTCGAGCGCGCGTTGCAGGAAGGGGTATCGGTCCACGTGCGTGGCGAAGAACTGCCAGCCGAGCGAGTCCAGGAAGAGCAGGATCACCGTTTCGCGCCGCTCCAGACCGCCGGGGATGGCCGCGGGGGGCAGGGCTTCGACGCTTGCGCCGGTGAGCAGGCGCTCGATGGTACCGGGAAGCGCCGCGAACCCGTAGCCGCTGTAGAGCGGGCGCACGAACCGCTCACCGAACCGGGCCGCTTCGACCGCCGCAACCGACTCAGGGTTCAACATCTATGACCTGCCACTCCAGCGTTTGACCATGATAAAAGGGCACCACATCGCCGTAACGCTCCGGTGTCTGCCAGGGGCGCCGGGCCAGACGGACGCGCCGCGCCGGCGGGGTGACGCCATAGACCCGCCGGGCGTTGTCGGAAACGAACGCCTGCAGGTTCGCCAGCGCCTCATGGCGGGCGAACAGTTCCGCGAGCAGCGCCAGCGCTACCGGCGCGCTGAAGACCCCCGCGGCGCACGCGGCGGCCTCTTTGCGCTCACGGGGGTGCGGCGCCGAATCGCTGCCAAACATCAGGCGCGGATGGGCGCGCAGCGCCGCCGCCTGCAGCGCCGCGCGATCCTCGGGTCGCTTCGGAATGGGCTTGCAGAACAGGTGTGGCTGGAGCAATCCCCCGGCCACATCGTCGAGGGTGGTCAGCAAATGGTGCACCGTCACCGTCGCCGCGAGATTAGGGTAGCGATCAAGCAGATCGAGCGCGGCAGCGGTGGTGATGTGCTCCATCACGATCGTCAGACGGGGGAAGCGTTCGGCCCAGCGGGCGTAGATGGGCAGAAACTCGGCCTCCCGGTCGAGCACGAAGCCGTGCGTCTCGCCGTGGACCAGGAGCGGAATGCCCAGGCGCTCCATGCGCGCCAGGGTCTCCTCTACCGCTTCGAGGTCGCGCACGCCGCCGGCGCTGTTCGTGGTCACGCCCTCGGGGTACAGCTTGACGCCGATGATCTCGCGCCGCGCGGCCGCCAGCACCTCTTCCGGGTAGGGACGGAAGAACAGCGTCATCCAGGGCATGAAGGTCAAGGGGGCGACGGCCTCGAGTATCGCCGCGCGGTAGGCCCGCAGCCGTTCCAGGCTATCCACCGGCGGCACAAGATTGGGCATCACCACCGCCCCCGCGAAGTGGCGGGCGCTCAACGGGGCGACCTGGCGCAGCATGGCCCCCTCGCGCAGGTGGAGGTGCATATCGAGGGGCGAGTCGAGAGTGATCTCCATGGAGTTCTATCAATTCTGGTTGAACAGCGCGCAGGCGCGCCCTTGCCAGGTCCGATTGGGAGGCCATATACGGCAATCTCCAATCCAAAATCTACAATCCAAAATGGTATGACCGGCCCCTTTTCCGTTTCACGCGCTTCTATGCTATCATACACCCGCTGGAAAAGGAGACAACCATGGGTGACGCGGAGAAGCGGCGGGGGCAGACCCAACGGCTTCCCGACCGAGACGCACCAGAGCCAACCGGCCGGTCCGGCCAGACGCGGCGCTACGACCCCGACGACGACGAGTGGGTCGAGCGGTCCCCGGCCGATCCCCACTGGCGCCGGGAACGCTCATCTGGCCGGCGGCGCGCGGCGCGCGGCCCGCTGCCGGCTTCACCCCAGGAGTTCCAGTTGTGGTTGCAGGCGGGCGGCTGGCGCTACCTGGCAGGGATCATGCTGCTGGGCATTGTGCTCCTGATCGCCCTGCTCGCCTTTGCCCGCACCGAACAGCGCGAAAGCGGCCTGGGCTTCCGCGAACCGACCACCGCGCCCGTTACGACCCCTCTGCCCGGCAGCGGGCTGTCAAGCGAACCGTACCCCGCACTGACGCCCGAAGGGCCCACAGCGGCCCCGGTTGGCGGGCGTTTCTACATCGTCAGCGGCACAGGAAACCAGGGCCTCTTCCTGCGGCCCGATCCCTCGACCGCCGGCGCGCCGATCGCCACGCTGCCCGAAGGCACCCGGGTGGAAGCGCTCGGCGAGGAGGTGCCGGGCGGCGACTACCTCTGGCGCAAGGTGCGCGCCCCCGATGGGCGCGAAGGCTATGTGGCCGCGGATTTCCTGGTTGACGCGCCCCCTCCATAGGGCCTCATAAGAGCGGATGGACCATCTGACCCTACGGGGCGGCGATCACCCCTCGCGTGAGCGGGTGATCACGGCGCGGGCGCTGCGCTTCTCAGGCTTTGGCGGCGGCGGACCGAGGACCAGGGCGATAACCTCGTCAATATGGCCGACCAGGCGCACGTTCAACTTTGAGCGCACCACGGCGGGAATGTCGATCAGGTCGCGGCCGTTCTTTTTCGGCAGCACCACTTCGCGGATGCCGGCGCGGTAGGCCCCCAGCACCTTCTCCTTGATCCCCCCCACGGGCAGAATGCGCCCGCGGAGGGTCAGTTCGCCGGTCAGCGCCACGTCGCGGCGCACGGTGCGAGCGCTGAGGGCGGAGATCAGCGCGATGGCGATCGTCAGACCGGCGGAGGGGCCGTCCTTGGGGGTGGCGCCTTCCGGCACATGCACGTGGATGTCGGTCTTCTCAAAGCGCCGGGCATCGATCCCCAGGGCCGCGGCATTGGCCCGCGCATACGACAGCGCGGCGTGGGCCGACTCCTGCATCACCTCGCCGAGTTGCCCGGTGAGGGTCAAGGTGCCCTTCCCTTCCATCAACGAGACCTCAACCGGCAGGGTATCGCCGCCCGCGCCGGTGTAGGCCATCCCCGTAGCGACGCCGATCTGATCGTGCTCCTCCATGCTGCTCACCTCGTAGCGCGGCGGCCCGAGGAGTTTCTCCGCCAGGCGCGGGGTAATCACGCGGGGGGCGCTCCGGCCCTCGGCGATACGCCGGGCGACCTTGCGGCAGATCGCGGCGATCTCGCGCTCGAGGCCGCGCACGCCGGCCTCGTAGGTGTAGCCGCGAATAATGGCGCGCAGCGTCGTCTCGCCGAAGCGCAGCGAGGCGGGCGGCAGGCCGCAGGCGGCGATCTGCCGGGGCACGAGGAAGCGCCGGGCGATCTGCAACTTCTCCTCCTCGGTGTAGCCGGGCAGTTCGATCACCTCCATGCGGTCGAGCAGCGGCTCGGGAATCTCATCGAGATAGTTGGCGCTGGTAATGAAAAACACCTTCGAGAGATCAAAGGGCAGATCGAGGTAATGATCGGCGAAGGTATTATTCAGCTCCGGGTCGAGCACCTCGAGCAGCGCGTCGGCGGGATCGCCGCGGAAATCCACCCCGATCTTATCCACCTCATCGAGCATCAACACCGGGTTCAGCGCCCCGGCCTCTTTCATGCGCTGAATAATCCGCCCGGGCATGGCTCCGATGTACGTGCGGCGATGGCCGCGGATCTCGGCCTCATCGCGCACGCCGCCCAGGCTGAGGCGCACGAAGCTGCGTCCGAGCGCCTCGGCGACACTGCGGCCCAGGCTGGTCTTGCCCACGCCGGGCGGGCCGACCAGACAGAGGATGGGGGAGTGCTGGTGGGGGCCGGCCAGTTGCCGCACGGCAATGAACTCCAGAATGCGGTCCTTCACCTTTGCCAGCCCGTAGTGGTTCTTATCGAGCACGCGGGCCGCCGCGCGCAGATCGGTGCGATCATCGCTCATTGCGCCCCAGGGCAGGGCCAGCACCCAGTCGAGGTAAGTGCGCACCACCGCATGTTCGGGACTATGGGGCGGAATGGTCTCCAGGCGGGCAATCTCCTCGGTGACGCGGGCGCGGGCGCGTTCGGGCAGCGGGATGGCGGCGGCCCGTTCACGCAGCGCGAGCGCCTCGCGCTGCGCCGGGTCCTCCTGGCCCAGTTCGCGCTGGATGATCTTCAACTGCTCGCGCAAGTAGAGTTCGCGCTGGCTGCGGTCAACTTCCTTCTGCACCTGCGACTGAATGCGGCTTTCCAGTTCAAGCACATCCAGCTCGCGCGAGAGCAGGGCGCTGACGCGGTGCAGGCGTTCTTCCGGATCGAGGGTTTCCAGCACTTCCTGGCGCGTGGCGCGGGAGAGGGGCAGGGTGGCGGCGATCAGGTCGGCGAGGCCGCCGGCCTGGTTCACGTTCAGGGCCGTCACATAGGCGTCATCGGGCAGGGAGCGCGACAGGCGTACCACGCGCTCGAAGAGCGCCAGCACCCCGCGCATTAGCGCCTCGACGGCGATGCTGCGCTCTTCGACCGGCGCCAGTGGCAGCGCCCGCACCCGCAGCGGCGGCGCTGCGCTCAACGCCTCGATAACACGCATCCGCCGCCGGCCGGTCAGCACCACCCCCGTGGAGCCATCGGGCATCTTGCGCGCCCGTTCGACCTGCGCTTCGACCCCGATGGTGTAGAGATCGTCCAGCCCGGAACATGCCCCCTGGCTGTTGCGGCAGGCCAGCGCCAGCAGGGTGTGGTCGCCGGCGCAGGCCGACTCTACCGCCTCCAGGGCCGCCGCCTCGCCGAGAAACAGTTGGACCTGCATGTACGGGAAGAGGACGGTATCGGGGAGCGGCAGCACTGCCAGATCGCGCTCCTGCAGTTCGTCGCTGGCCAGGTCAGACGCGCCGCTGGCGGGAAAATTGAACAGAACCGGTATCTCCTCGAGCACGGCTCACCTCCCCTGCGAGCGTGACAGCCTGCGCTGCCGCCAGGCTGCCAACTCCCCTGCATTATAGCATTGCGGGGCGGGGGTTGTAAGGGATTCCAGGCGCTGGAAAGCTGTGCATTCGATTGCGGAGGCGGCGCATGCGCCTTGACAGAAGAGCCGGTTTCGGCTACAATTTTTTGGTGCGGGAGGCCCGCCAATGTAGCTCAGTCGGTAGAGCAGCTGTTTCGTAAACAGCCGGTCGCCGGTTCGAGTCCGGCCATTGGCTCCACACGTTGCGGCAAGACGACGCGGAGGGCTGGGGCAGCGCCTGGCGCTGCCCCAGCCCTCGGGCTGTTTGCGGTATCTTTGACCAGGGGCGTCCGCGCGCGGCGCGGGTAACTGTTCACACGTGGGGTAACATACGCGCCTGCGAGCGAGGGCGTTTCGCCCCCCTCGCTTCTCCGCGGGCAAGATGGTCTGTGAGCAATTCATCCGCTCTGCCGGGCTGGCCGTGGGGCTCATGGTCTTTGAAGAAATAATCCGCTCTAGCCCGCGCAGGCGGGCTTCGCCTTGCCTGGCCGAGGGCTTCAGCCCGACGGCTAGCGCGGGATAGCGGATGATGTATGCAAAGACCATGATGCCCGCGCTCCCAGGAGACATGTGAACACGTACCGGCGTGGTGCCTACGCCGGGCCACGCGCCACGGCAATGGCCGCGCGGATGTTCGACTCCGGCACGGGTATCGGTGTGACGCAGCCCGCCGCCAGGATCAGTCCGCGCCCGTCCACCTGGGCGATGGCCTCGCGCGCCTCGCGCGCCACCTCCTCCGGCGTGGCGGCCAGCAGGGTGTCCCACTGCGCCAGGCCGCCAGCCACCGCGCCCCTGAAGCGCGTGGCCCCCTCGCGCAACGACGGCCCGGCCTTGCGGTCGTGCCAGTTCACCACCTGGAAGGGGTAATCGGCCACCAGGTCGATCATCAACTCCTCGCCGTGGAGGTGCAGCACGTTCAGCCAGCCGTCGCGGCTCGGCGCAGCCACCTCTAGATCGCCCGGCCGGCCCCAGCGCCGGTATTCCTCCTCGGACATCACGCTGTAGCTGGCGTCGGTGGTGGACAGGAAGATCCCCGCTGCGCCGGTGCGCATGACCGCCTCTACGAAGGCGCTCCAGGTCTCGATGATGGCCGCGAAGCCGCGCTGGAACACCTCGGGGTGGCGGCGGCGCCAGATCACCGCGCGTGGGCCGGCCAGACAGCGGGCCACGGTGAGCGGGTTGAAGATCGTCTGGATGAAGGGCGTGGCGCCGGCGCCGGCGGCGATCAGTTCCAGACAGCGCAACTGGCGACCCAGGGCGCCCGCGCTCACCGGCCAGGGGCGTAGGGCCTCCCACTGTTCCAGCGTGGTGATCGGCGGCGGCCCCTTGACCAGATCGCCCTCCGCATTGCCATCGTAGACGCCGGTGAGACCCAGGTCCTCGGCCACGAAGGTTTGCGAGGGCGTCACCTTGATGAAATCGAAGTCAAAGCGGTGTTGAAACGCCAGGGTGGAGCGGGCCAGCGCCTCGGCGGAGCGATCTTCGATCGGCCAGTGGCGCCACAGGGCGATCGGGATGCGCGGGGTCTTCTGCCGGGCGATGGTCGCCTGCAACAGGTCGTGTTTGTTCATGCAGGGCCTCTTCCTAACGTGAACATAGGCTCTCGACACGGGGAGTGGGGAAACCGGGTTTCCCCACTCCCCCGCCCCGCAGGGGAATGGGGAAACCCGGTTTTCCCATACCTCCACCCGGTGGGAGGGTCTGGGTGGGCGTAGCCCTCCCAGGAAGGATGTTCATCCCGTCGGTGTGCGGCGCGAGCCGCACGGACACCTGCGGTGAACATAGCCCGCTGGGAAGGGCCTGGGGAGACCCGGTTTCTCCAGCCCTCTGCCCGGGGACGTGGGGCGATGAAGCCCCGCTGTACCGGACAGGGGAGAAGTCTCGTTGCAATACTGGCGGGATACGCCGCAACCTCTGCGCTCCGCCGGCTCGCGGAGCGCGGGGTCTTCAGGCGTCGGGATTAAGCAGGAACCTGATTGTATCGGCGAGTTCGGCGGCCTTCACCGGTTCCTCAACCACGGCGACGGTCCAGTCGGCGGCATAGGGCACCGACTGCAAATGCACCATCGGCAGGGCGCTGGCGATCACGATGGGGATGTTCGCCGTGGCCTCGTCGGCGCGCAGCCGCTCGATCAGTTGTTCCTCGGGAGTTTCCAACGCCGGCAGCGCGATGATGAACAGATCGGGTAACTCCTGGGGGATGCCGTCCGGCGTGTGCAGGGTTATACTGAACGAGTCGTTCGGGATCAGCGCCGCCAGCCGCTCGCGGGCCTGGGCGTCGCTTGCCACCACCGCTACTGATGTAGGCATAGCGTGACCTCAGCGATATCGATGGGTTGTCTCGGCGTTCAGCCGCCGCTCTGTGAGGGTGTTTCCGCACACCACCATCAACGCAAAGCAGCGGCTTTCTGTGCCGATGGTTAGGCTATTGTAGCATACTCAGGGGCGGCAGGACCGGGGGTCTGGCGTGACATCGCGCGCGCTGCTCCGATTGCCTCGGTACCTATCAAGATTTGCTATCACTCCTCCTCGGCGCTCATCCCCATAATGTTAAAGCCCGCGTCCACATAGAGCACCTCGCCGGTCACGGCGCGGCTGTAATCGCTGCACAGCCAGAGGGCGGCATCACCCACATCATCAATGGTGACATTCCGGCGCAGGGGCGCCCGCGCGGCGAAGCCGCGGTGCATGCCGCGAAAGCCGGCGATGCCGCTGGCGGCCAGGGTGCGGATCGGCCCGGCGCTGATAGCATTGACCCGCACCCCGCGGGGACCCAGGTCGGCGGCCAGGTAGCGCACGCTGGCCTCGAGCGCCGCCTTGGCGACACCCATCACGTTGTAGTTGGGGATCACCTGCCGCGCGCCGTGGTAGGTCAAAGTAAGGATGGACGCCCCCGGCGCCAGCAACGGCTCGGCTGCGCGCACGAGCGCGGTAAGCGAATAGACGCTGACATCCATGGCCAGATGGAAGCCCTCGCGGGTGGTGCGAAGATAGGGGCCGTTCAGTTCGTCCTTGTTGGCGAAGGCGATGGCGTGGACCAGCACATCAATCTGGCCGAAGACCTCCCGCGCGCGCTCCATGAGCGCGGCAATCTCCTCGTCGCGGGTCACGTCGCACGGCGCGATGAGCGGCGCGCCGAGGCTCTCGGCCAGCGGGCGCACGCGCCGTTCGAACGCCTCGCCGGCGTAGGTGAAGCCCAGGGTGGCCCCCTCGCGGTGCAGCGCCCGCGCGATGCCCCAGGCAATCGAGTGGTCGTTCGCCACGCCCAGGATCAGACCCCGTTTGCCATCCATCAGACCCATGATTTATCTCCTCTGGTGGGGGTGATGGCGCAGGGGCCGCTGGCCCCCGCCCCCTCAGATGTCCATGCGGCTCCGCCGCACAAGGCCGCAATGAACATACGGTTGTTCCTGGGAGGGCGTCGCCCTCCCAAACCCTCCCACCGGGTGGGGGGATGGGGAAACCCGGTCTCCCCATCCCCGTGCGGGGCGGCGGCGTGGGGAAACCGGGTTTCCCCACCCCCCTCGCCGAGGGCGTATGTTCACGTTAGATGTCCATGCGGCTCCGCCGCACAAGGCCGCAATGGACATACGGTTGTTCCTGGGAGGGCGTCGCCCTCCCAAACCCTCCCACCGGGTGGGGGGATGGGGAAACCCGGTTTCCCCATCCCCGTGCGGGGCGGGGGCGTGGGGAAACCGGGTTTCCTCACGCCCCTCGCCGAGGGCGTATGTTCACGTTAGCGTATGCGGCGCCCCAGCCCCCCTCCCAACCTTCCCCCGCCGGGGAGAGGCGCCGGACTCCCTCCCCCCGGCGGGGGGAGGGCTGGGGAGGGGGGCCGTCACCTTCGTTGCAACAGATTGCCGCTTGAGCAGGCGTCTGGGGAAACCTGGTTTTCCCAGACCCTTGCCCGGCAGGGGGGTGGGCGGGCGCGGCCCCCGTATGGATGCGGGCCGGAGGCCCGCGCACCCAGGCCCCGGGGAGGGTGGGGAACCACCGCTTCGTGGCGGGCCGCAGGTCCTCCACCCCGCCCCGCCGGGAAGCGACCGCATACCCCTTCACAGCCTCCCGGCTACATGTCCGATCAGCAACTCCTCAACCGTCACGTGGGGAGGGTAGCTCACGAGGGTGGCGACAGCCGCGGCCACATCTTCGGGGCGCAGCATATTGGCCCGGTTCCAGGTGCCGGGCACGGCGGCCCACAGGTCGGTGTCGGTCGCCGCCGGCAGCACCGACGTGACGCGGATGCCGCGGGGGCGCAGTTCTTCGCGCACGGCGTTCAGGAAGCCCAGGGCGCCGTGCTTGGCCGCGCTGTAGGCTGACCAGCCCGGGAAGGCCTGCCGGGCGGCCACCGAGGCGATGTTGACCAGCAACCCACCCTCGGCCATCTGTGGGGCGGCGTGCTTGCACACCAGAAACAGGCTGGTCAACTGGGCGCGCAGGGCTGCTTCCCACGTCGCCAGTTCGATCTGCTCAAAGGGAGCGACCAGCGCTCCGCCCACGCTGTGCACCACGACATCGAGACGACCGCCGGGGGTCGCGGCGCTGGCGACCAGGGCGCGCACCTGCTCCTCGCTGGTGACATCACAGGCCACGGGCAGGGCCGCGGCGCCGCGGGCGCCGGCCGCCGCGGCCGTCTCGGCCAGGGCGGGGGCCGAACGCGCCGCCAGGATCAGGCGCGTGCCCGGCGCGGCCAGGGCCAGCGCCGTGGCGCGCCCGATGCCCCGCGACGCGCCGGTGATCAGGATGCTGCGCTGGGTGGTCATGGCAGGAGCCTCGTCACAGGTTGGCGGGTGGGGAAAGCAGGTTTCCCCACGCCACGGCCCGGCGGGTCAAGGAGGTCCGGAAGGGCCAGGCCCCCCGGACCCCCGCCGTGTATGGAGTGTGTGCGCATCACATCTCCTGGGCGCGGGCACGGCCCACATGGGCCATAAACTCGGCCCGCGTTTTTGGGTCGTCGCGGAAGACCCCGCGCATAGCCGAGGTGACCATGCTGGCGTTGGCCTTCTTCACTCCGCGCATCACCGAGCACATATGCACCCCTTCGGCCACCACGGCTACCCCCATGGGTTGCAGGTGCTGGTCAATGAACTCGGCGATCTGCACGGTCATGCGCTCCTGCACTTGCAGCCGCCGGGCGAACATCTCGACGATGCGGGGGATCTTGCTCAGCCCCACCACTTTGCCGTTGGGGATGTAGGCCACGTGCACCTGGCCCATAAATGGCAGCATATGGTGCTCACACAGACTGTAGAAATCAATGTTCTTCACCAGCACCATCTCATCGTAGCTGACGCTGAAGATAGCGTCGTTGATCAGCGCCTCCGGGTCCACATGGTAGCCGGCGGTCAGCTCGGCGTACATTTTGGCCACCCGCGAAGGGGTCTTCAGCAGGCCTTCGCGGTCGGGCTGTTCGCCGATCCCGGCGAGGATCGCCCGCACCGCGGCCTCGATCTGGGGGTTGGAGCTATAGGCGACACCCTCGAGCTTGCCCCGTCCGGGAACGATCAGGGCATCGTAGTCGTGGGCGTTGAAATCTTCGTGGTCGTGTCCGTTCGGATGGTTGATTCCGTTATACTTCGGTTGGGTTGTCATGGGTGGATCCGTATTATTCCTTCAATGCCAGGACTCTAACGTGAACATAGGCTCTCGAAGAGGGGCATGGGGAAGCCGGGTTTCCCCATGCCCCCACCCGCGGGAGGGTCTGGAAGGGCTGCGCCCTCCCAGGAACAACCGTATGTTCATTGCGGCCTTGTGCGGCGGAGCCGCATGGACGGCTGGAGGGATGCGGGGAAGCTTCGCCTCCCCGCATCTCCCCCTTTCCCGCCCGCGGGGGCCAGGCGGGAACGAGAAACGAAAAACGAGAAACGAATGGAATGGTTCATGGAGGGATGCAGGCCCGCGCCGGATGTTCGGCGGGGCTTCGCCCCTTTGAGCCCAATCAAATGAGCGTATCGGCGCTTCAGTCCCCCTCCCAACCTCCCCCCACTTGGGGGGAGGAGACGCCCCCCGCCCCCAGCGGGGGCCAGAGAGGGGGTAATCATCTTAATTTTGGTCTTTGAACAATTACTCCGCTCTAGCCCGCGCAGGCGGGCTTCGCATTCCGTAGCCGAGGGCTTTAGCCCCACGGCCAGCCCGGCATACCGGATTAATTTCTCAAAGACCATTATTTGAAAAGGATCACCTCTGAGCCTCCTCCACACAGAGAAATCTCGTTCTCCGGTGGAGGGGTCCGGGGCGGCGTAGCCACAAAACCAACGAAAAACGGGTAAGTATTCACATTTCTTCTGGGAGCGCGGACAGTTTACCCGCGGAGACGCGACGAGGGCTTCTCGACCTCGCTCGCAGGCGCGTGGGTTACCCCAGGGGTGGACAGTTGCAGCTTTGCCCTGGCCTGTCTCAGTTCTGGGTGGAGTAAGCAGGGCTCCCGGCGTACTCAAAGACGTTCTTGCGCGTTTCCCAGAGCTTGAGGTGGCGCAGGCGGCCCTCCAGACGAGGCGCGAGTTCGTTCCAGAGATAAACGACAATGTTCTCGGCCGTTGACGGTTGATCGGCAAAAGCGGCAATCTCGCGGTCGAGATGACGGAAATCGAGCTGATCGAGCACCTCGCGCACGGCGCGATCCAGCGCCGCCAGGTCAATGACCATGCCTGTCTCGGGGTCTGGCGGCCCGCTGACGCTCACCTCGACGGTGTAGTTGTGGCCGTGACCGTTGGGGTTGTTGCATTTCCCGTAAACGGCGCGGTTTTCCTCATCGGACAGGGCCGGCGCATGGAGCCGGTGGGCCGCCGAGAAGGTGTAGGCGCGGGCGAAGGTGGTCTCGTCGGCGCCGTCGTACTCCGCCCACAGGTCAGCCATCTCGTACAGGCGCAGGCGCGCCAGACGGGCCTCGGCCGGCAGCCGCGCGGCGATCAGCCGCCAGAGCACCCGCACAAGGTTCTCGGTGGTGGGGAGTTGGGTTTTGAAGTAGGGCGTATCTTCATTCAGGTGCCTGTGGTCGAACTCCTCCAGCACCTGGTTCACAATCGCCTTCAATTCGGTCATGTTCATCACCATGCCCGTGCGCGGGTCGAGCGCGCCGGTGATGGTGACATCGAGGGTATAGTTGTGCCCATGCCCGTAGGGACTGGTGCACTTCCCGAAGGCCCGCTCGTTCTCCTCGGGGCTCCAATCGTCGCGCCAGTAGCGGTGCGACGCCGAAAACTCAAAACGTCGGGTTGCATAAACCATAAGCCTGCGGTCCTTTCAGGCGTCGTTGCTCGTGAACGGAGTTCCTCTTCATGCGAATGTAGCCGGTTGGAGGAAGGCGAGGAAGCCATGTCGCTCCACGCCCATGCCAGAGGGCAATACCCCGTGGAGTCTGCGCTTCTCGCGGGTCTCCGTTTTGAACGCCATAGTATACAGTAGCACAGGTTGATCATTTGTCAAGGATTTGCAAAGGTTTTGCAAGGGTATTGCCCCTGGTTGGTGGGTTGGGGAAACCTGGTTTCGCTAACCCTTGGGGCGCAGCCCTTCCAACCCCTCACCTGACCCGGACGCTCAGGGGGTAGAGTCGCCCTCCGCGCCAGACGCCGGTGATCTCCACCGGGCCAAAGCGCACATTGTCGCCGGGGCTGCGTTGCAATTCTGCCAGTGCGGCGTCGTTCCGCACGGGACCGTCGAGTTTGATCTGGCGGGCGGCAGCTTCGGGCACACCCCCCGGTCCCAGCCGTTCGACGAGCACGGCCGAGTCGCCGCTGACCAGCAGGTCGCCCCGCACGCGCACCGCCTGGCCCGCGTAGAGGCTGATGTTTTCCAGCAGCAGGGCGATGGTCACCTCGCGCAGACCCAGGGGGGTGATCCGGGGATCGCTGAGTTGATAGGTATGGCGCCCCTCCGGCCCAAAACGCCCCGGCCCGTCGAGGATGCCACTGGCGCTGACGATGCCGTAGCGAACGGCGCCGGCCGCATCCAGCGGCGGCTCGGCGGGCAGCGGGGGCGGTTCGCCCAACCACAGGCCCCCCGGGGCCAGCGGTGTGGGCGCCCCATCCGGGGCAAAGCTCACCCCCTCAACCAGCGTTGCCCCCTCGGCGCCGATCAAGAGGTAGCCGAAGGTCCGCACCGGGCCGGGGGTGGGCGCGGCGAGGATAGCGCTGAGCGCCGGGGTGGTTGAGGCGGGGAGAGGTGTGGGCAGGGTGCGGCGTTCCGCGCCACAGCCGGCGAGAAGAAGGGTGAGCAGCACAAGCGGCAACCAGCGCATAGGTAACGAGAAACGAGAAACAGGAAACGAATGGTTTGTGGAGGGCCTGCGGCCATCCACCCCCCGCCGGCAGGCGACCGCGCCCCTCCTGTCAATGGCCCTCTGGATTGTACCATGGCACGGCCCTCAAGCAGGGTATGAGGAAACCCGGTTTCCCCCCGCCCCCGCCCGCGGGAAGGTGAGAGCGCCGCCCGTGCGCCGGGGGATGGGGGAACCAGGTTCCTCCATCCCCCCGCCCGCGGGCGGGTTTGGGAGGGCGGCGCCCTCAGGCAGGGGGGCGGGGAAACCCGGTTTCCCCATTCCCCCAGCCGGTGGGAGGGTTTGGGAGGGCGGCGCCCTCAGGCAGGGGGATGGGGAAACCGGGTTTCCCCCCGCCCGCGGGAAGGTGAGGGCGCCGCCCGTGCGCAGGGGGATGGGGAAACCGGGTTTCCCCCCACCCCTGCCCGCGGGAAGGTGAGGGCGCCGCCCGTGTGCAGGGGGATGGGGAAACCCGGTTTCCCCATTCCCCCCGCCCGCGGGAGGGTCTGGGAGGGCTACGCCCTCAAGCAGGGGTGTGGGAAAACCGGGTTTCCCCCCGCCCCCGCCCGCGGGAAGGTGAGGGCGCCGCCCGTGCGCCGGGGGATGGGGGAACCAGGTTCCTCCATCCCCCCGCCCGCGGGCGGGTTTGGGAGGGCGGCGCCCTCAGGCAGGGGGGTGGGGAAACCGGGTTTCCCCCCGCCCCCGCCCGCGGGAAGGTGCGGGCGCCGCCCGTGCGCAGGGGGATGGGGGGACCAGGTTCCCCCATCCCCCCGCCCGCGGGAGAGTTTGGGAGGGCGGCGCCCTCAGGCAGGGGGGTGGGGAAACCCGGTTTCCCCATTCCCCCAGCCGGTGGGCGGGTTTGGGAGGGCGGCGCCCTCAGGCAGGGGGGTGGGGAAACCCGGTTTCTCCATTCCCCCAGCCGGTGGGAGGGTTTGGGAGGGGCATGGTTGGCGGGCGGCGCAGCCGCCCCTGGCAGCCCTGGAAAGTCCCATGATAGGTTTTGACAGTCTTTTTGAGGCTTCTGGAAGCCTGGCGGTGCTAAAATTGGTAGTGTATTCGAAATTGTGCGTGCAGTCGCGAACCGAGGAGACAACCGAACGTATGGGTACCAAAAACTCACGCCTCCAGGGATTCTATCAACTCAATCCGTTCGAGCGGCTCCAGATGGTCAAGTCGTTCGATGGGCTGTGCGACGAAGATCTGCGCGCATTGCATGGCGGGCAGGGCGCCCTCTCGATCGAGCGCGCCGACAAGATGATCGAAAATGTCGTCGGCACCTTTAACCTGCCCCTGGGCATCGCGACGAACTTCCAGATCAACGGGCGTGATTATCTTATTCCGATGGTGGTGGAAGAGCCTTCGATCGTGGCCGGGGCCAGTTATGCCGCGAAGATGGTGCGCGAGGGCGGCGGGTTCAGCGCCAGCAGCACCGACCCGCTGATGATTGGCCAGGTGCAGATCGTGAATGTGACCGCGCCGCAGAGCGCCCGGCACGATATTTTGCGTCGCAAAGATGAGATCCTGGCCATTGCCAACGCCCAGAGCCGCTCGCTGGTCGCCCTGGGTGGTGGCGCGCGCGAGGTTGAGGTGCACTATCACCCCGCCAGCCCCATGGGACCGATGCTGGTGGTGCATCTGATTATTGATACGCGGGACGCGATGGGCGCCAATGCGATCAACTCGATGTGCGAAGCCGTGGCGCCGCTCCTGGAGCAGATCAGCGGTGGCCGGGTCTACCTGCGCATCCTCTCGAACCTGAGCGATCGGCGCCTGGCGCGCGCCCGCTGCGTGGTGCCGCCGCGAGCCCTCGAGCGCGACGGTCTGCGCGGTGAGGAGGTGGTCGAAGGCATTCTGTGGGCCTACGCCTTCGCCGCTGTGGACCCCTACCGGGCCACGACCCACAACAAGGGCATTCTGAACGGCGTTGATCCGGTGATCGTCGCCACCGGCAACGACTGGCGCGCCATCGAGGCCGGTGCCCATGCCTACGCCGCCCGCAGCGGGCGCTATACCTCGCTGAGCGTCTGGGAGAAGGACGCCGAGGGCAACCTGGTCGGTACGCTGGAGATGCCCATGGCCGTCGGTATCGTCGGCGGGGCGACCAGGGTGCACCCCGCCGCGCAGGCCGCTCTCAAGCTGCTTGGCGTGACCAGCGCCAACCAGCTCGCCGAGATTGCCGTCTGCGCCGGTCTCGCCAGCAACCTGGCCGCCATGCGCGCCCTGGCCTGCGAGGGCATCCAGCAGGGCCATATGGGCCTGCACGCGCGCCAGATCGCCATGGCCGCCGGCGCCCACGGCCCGCTGGTGGACGAAGTCGCGCGGCGCATGGTCGAGGAGCGCAA
>DAOTYR010000516.1:0-1683 GCA_034434655.1 Chloroflexaceae bacterium | reverse complement strand
CGACCCGGGACCCCGGGGGGGGCTGTGGAGGGGCCTGGCCCCCCCACACCTCCCCGCCAGACGGTCAAGCGCAAACCGCAGGTTTTGAACCATGCCTAAGTTCCAGGAATGACGCGGTCGCCTTCCGGCGGGAGCGCCGCGGGCGGGAAAGGGAGGGATGCAGGGAGACGATGCCTCCCCGCACCCCTCCCCCGCGTAACTCCTGTAAGGTACAGGATGTTCCTGGGAGTGCTTCGCCCTCCCGCCCGGCGCGAGCGCTGGAGGACCCGCTATGCCGGCAGCGTATGACCCCGACGAGGCTTCCCAGGCCGCGCCAGAGGCGCTGGCGCCACCCCTGACCATTGACCCCCGCGCCGCCGCCGCCGCCGATGCCGCCAGCGTGGCCACGGTCTTCGATGAGTATCGCAGCCGCCTGGACCCGGATACGCTGCGCCGGCAGGAGGCCGATCTGGCTCTCTTCGCCTTTTTTCTCGGCCAGGTCCAGGCCATTCCCCCGGCCCAGGCCCCCGCCTTCGGGGCGCGCCTGGCCTACGATCCCCACGCCTGGGCCAATGTCACCCACGGCCTGGTGAGCGCCTTCCTCCGCTGGCAGCTTCAAGAAGGCTACGCTATCGGCTCGATCAATGTGCGCCTGGCCACCGTGCGGCGCCACTGCACCCTGGCCCACGCCGCAGGGGTGCTCTCCGCCGACGCTCTGGCGCTCATCCGCACCGTGCGCGGCTACAGCGGGCGCCAGGCGCGCGCGGTTGACGCCCAGCGCCGCCGCGCCGCCACGCCTACCCGCGTCGGCGCCAAGAAGCCCGCGCCGATCGTGCTTACCCCGGCGCAGGTGCGCGCCCTCAAGCAGCAACCCGATACCCCCCAGGGCCGGCGCGACGCGCTGATCATCTGCCTCCTGGCCGACCTTGGCCTGCGCGTGGGCGAACTCGCCAGCCTCGAGGTCGGCGCGCTCGACCCTGCCCGCGGCACGCTGACCTTCTACCGCGAAAAGGTCCACACCACCCAGACCCACCAGCTCAGCCGCGACGCCCTGGCCGCCGCCCGGTCCTACCTGGCCGCCGATGCCCTCCCCTCCGGCCCCTTGCTACGGGGCTCGCGCAAGAACGGTGAGCTGTGGGGGGCCATGTCGGCGCGGGCCATCCGCGAGCGCGTAGCCATCCTGGGCGAGCGCATCGGCATCACCGGCCTCTCGCCCCACGACCTGCGCCACACCTGGGCCACTCGCGCCGCCCGGGCGAAGAGCGACCCCTTCGCCCTGCGCGACGCGGGCGGCTGGGGCAGCTTGCTGATGCCCAGCCGCTATGTGCAGGCCAGTGAGGTGGCGAACAGCCGCATTTCCCTCGATGATGATGAACCGTTTCTGGGAAGGGCTTCCTAACGTGAAAATAAGCTGCTCACCTACGCGCATGCGGCGCTGAACCCCCCTCCTAACCTCCCCCCGCTGGGGGGGGAGCCGGACTCCCTCCCCCCAGCGGGGGGAGGGCTGGAGAGGGGGGCCGTCACCGTGCCCGCGGAGACGCGCCGCGGGCGGGCCGCCCGCGCTCCCGGCGATGTTCATCGGGCGTGGTGCGGCGGAGCCGCATGGACGGCTGGATTGTCAAGCACGGATGAAACATGCCTTGATCTTCGTGTATTCGCTCCCTCATTCGCTCCTTACCATCGCACGCTGACAGGGGTGCCCAG
>DAOTYR010000515.1:0-2945 GCA_034434655.1 Chloroflexaceae bacterium | reverse complement strand
GAACCCGGCGCCTCCCCCCAGCGGGGGGAGGCCGGGAGGGGGGCTGAACGCTGCGAACGGTCCATCTCCTACGAACCATGTCCCGGCACGCATACGTGGGTCAGGCCGTACGACGCTGGAGTAACCCGGCGGTTATTCGGGCCAACACCCCCCCTTGCATCCCGTGAGGCATGGGCCAACGTCGTATGCAAACAGACGGCGAGGCAGCGTTTACTCTAGTACCCTTTGGAATGGGGACGCCCCGGGAGGTATCCTCGCCGGTGTTGGAAACCTCGCGCCTGTGAAAGGACGCCCGTCGATGCCCACCGCGAACACGCAGCCCGGCGCCTCAGAGCGAATACGCAGGTTGCCCAACTCGATCACCGTGGTTACCACGTCCGCTGGTGACGTGCTGGTCAATTGTCCGCCTGAGACGCTCAAGTACCTCCTCGCGAACCAGATCAACCCGCCAGGAACGATCCTGATCCCTCCCGATATTCCGCGTGGAAGCGAGTTAGGTTCCGGCGGTTTCGTGCGGCGGGGCATCAACTATGCCAGTGTTGAGTTTTTGATCTACTCCAACTACTTTGTCAGTGGGCGCAAGGTGCGTTTGATCAGCGTGACCGAGGCACAGGCCCGCCGGTTGCGAAGGTTGCTCGAGGAGACAATCAACGGCCCGGGCGATCCAGCCCTGGACGGCGCCCAGGACTGGCTGCAGGCCGAGTGTGCGGCGGTAGCGTATTATCCACCGTTGGGACGCGCCCCTAAACTCGACGATATGGCCGAGATCGTGAGCCTGGAGGCCGGTGGCGGGACGCTGGGCACGACGAGCATCAGCCTGGAGGGCGACGAGTTTGTCTTTCGTGAAGGGACGGTGGAGCTTGCGCGGGTGAGCGCGCGCATCAACGAGGTGGCTCTGCCGCTGACCCTGGCCCCGCCCCGACCGGTGCAACGCCAGGAGGTGACGCTACAGTTCATCGGCGGCAGCGACGGTTTCGATCCTGATGGCATTACAACCTGTTTCCTGGCCTACCTCGGTTCTACGGTGGAGACGCAGGCGACCCTCTTCGACGCGGCTGCTTACGTCTATGTGCGGTTGAGCCATCTGGGCCTTTCCACGAGCCATATCGCCGAGGTGGTGCTGTCACACCTGCACGAGGATCATCTGGCCGGACTACCCGAGTTGATCCTGATGGGCAGCCACCGCGTGCGGCTGCTGACCTCGGATCGGATCTACCAGGGCCTGCTGCGGGTGCTAAGCGCCATGCTCGACCTGCCGATCCCCGACGTGGCGGCGCTCTTCGATCATGTGCCGTTGAACCCGGGCGCGCCGCTGGAACTGGAGGGCCGGCGCTTCGAAGCGATCTACGCTGTCCACTCAGTGCCGACCCTGGCCGTGCGGGTCAATGGCGTGTGTTATTCGGGCGATATGCGCTACGACGAGGAGTGGTTCGACGAACTGGTCGCCCGCGGAGTGCTGTCCGAACAACGGCGCCAGGAACTGGTGCGCTTCGCCGAAGGCGCGAGCATCCTGGTGCAGGATGTGGGGGGCGGGACGATCCACAGTACGCTCTCGCCGCGTCTGCTGCAGGCGCTATCGGCCAAGAGCCAGCGATTGGTGCTGGCACATACCCGTGCCTGCGCCTTGCCCGAGACCAGTTCTGAGATGGCCGGGCGCATCGAGTTTGCCGCCAGCGGCTCGGTGGTGGGTCTGGGCGCGCCCCTCCCCGACGACGAGCACATCGAACTGGTCGAGACGATCGCGGCCTGTCCGCTCTTCGCGCGCCTGTCAACCCAGGAGCGGCTCACCCTGGCCCGGCAGATCGAGGTCGTGAACGTTCCTGATGGAAAGATCATCTTTCGCGAAGGTGACCCGTCGGACGGTTGCGCGTACATTGTCCATTCGGGTATCGTGCGCATCAGCATCGGCGAGGCGTCGGTGCGGGTGCTGGGGCGCGGCAGCAGCATTGGTGAGCGGGGCGCGCTGCTGGGTAGCGCGCGCACCAGCACTCTGGTGGCGCAGGGCCAGGTCAGCCTGCTGCGGCTGCGGCCCGAGGTCTTCGCGCTGGCGGCGGAGCGCCTGGGGCTGGCCACGGCCTGCGCCCGCGCCGACTGGCTCGCCGAGACGCCGGTGCTGGGCGAATTGCCCTGGGCCAGTCTCCTTGATCTGGCGCTTGAGTTTGAGCCGCGCGCTCTGACTGCCGGGGAGCGTTTGTTTACCAGCGGCGAGCCGGGCTACGAAGGCTATGTGCTTATCGAGGGCGCCGTGCGGTTTTCGACCGCCGATGGCCTGGTGGTGGACGAACTCCAGCAGCCTGGACGGCTCTTTGGCTACCGGGCCGCGCTCTATGGCTCATGCCACCGCCTGACTGCCTGCGCCGCTGCGCCGACCGTCGTCTGGGCGCTGCCGGCGCCGGCCCTCGAGCGTTTGAACCTCCTGTACCCCCAGTTGCTTATGCACCTGCGCGCGCTCGGTGGTCCGCCTGACTCGCCTGGCGCTGGTGACGTAAGGTGAAAATACGGTGCTTCGTGGTAGGGTTGCGCCCTCCCAAAAACCCTCCGGCGGGCGGGGGTGTGGGGAAACCCGGTTTCCCCACACCCCTCCTCCGAGGGACTATGTTCACGGACGTATCAGGCTGCGCCATGGCGCGCGCCCGCCGCGGGCGAAAGGGGAAGCGGGGGAACGGCGCCTCCCTGCGTGCCTCCAGGGGACGGTAACGCAGGTGATACCAAATCCAGTTGGCAGTTCCGCATTGTCGTTGCCGTCATCGCTCATCGTGACGCCATGTGCGGCAATCTGCAATCCAAAATCTGCAATCGGAAATGGTATGAGTTGCCTCAGCGCGCGGCATTGAAGACGTACACGTGCACCGCCATCGGTTGCAGCGAGCCCTGCAAGCGGCCGGCATTGAAGGTCATCCCTGCGGGGCGCTGGTCAAAGACCGGCTTTGCCGCCCCTGACACCG
>DAOTYR010000514.1:0-1579 GCA_034434655.1 Chloroflexaceae bacterium | reverse complement strand
TGGGGGCATCCACGAGCCTGGGAGCGAGGGCGTCCCGCCCTCGTCGCGTATCCGAGGGCAAGCTGCCCGCGCTTCCAGCCGTGCATGCGGCTGCGCCGCACACCGACGGGATGAACATACTTCCTGGGAGGGCTGCGACCGCCCAAATCCTCCCGCGGGCGGGGGCATGGGTGCGCGGGCCTCCGGCCCGCGTCCGCTGAGGTAGGGGGAAACCCGGTTTCCCCCTACCCCTGCGTGAGGGCTTTGCCCTCCCAAACCCTCCCCCGGGCGGGGGTATGGGGAAACCTGTTTCCCCCATTTTCACGTTAGACGAGCCCCTTTTCCCGAAGGCGCCGTTGCAGCGCCGCCGAGCCGGCATACGGCCCCGTCACCTCGGCAAGTCTGGCGTCGAAGACAGCCTGCTGGCCACGATGCACGGCCAGGTCGCGCAGTTCGGCCAGCAGGGCGACCCCTTCATCGTAGCCGCTGGCAGTGCGCCTGGCCAGCAGGCCGGACACACTCGCCCAGACCTCGGCCTCGCGCCGGGCCAGGGCCTCCAGTTTCGCCAGCCGGGCGCGCTCGGCGGCCTCGCGCTCTCGCTGGAGCCGCAACTGCTGCTGCCGCTGCGCGGCGGTCCGGAGTTCGGCGAAGGTGCGGCGCCCGGGCAAGGTCGCCGGCCCATGGGCCCCACCGGCCTCACGCAGGCGCCGCAGAAGCTCGGCGCCCACATCCGTCTCGCCGCGGGCCACCCGCGCCAGGAAGGCATTGCGCTCCGCCTCGGGCAGCAGGGCAACCCAGCGCTCCAGCGGCTCCGTGGTCGCCTCCAGCGCCGGACTGGCCGCGGCAGCCGCGGCGATCAGATCTTGATCGATGGCGAAGAACTCGGCGAACGCCTCCAGCGCGGGATCAAGCTGGCCCAACCCCGGGGGCACAGGCGGCTCGACCAGGGCCTCGGGGCTTTCGTAGCCCTCTTCGTCCTCGGCCCATCCGGCGCGATCCATCGCGCAGCGCAGCCAGAAGAGGTACAGCGCCCGCAGGTCGCCGCGCAGGATAGCCTGGCGCAGGGGGACGAGCGGGTCAAGCAAGCCCTCGCCCTCGATCCAGCCGTAACCCTCATACTCACGGATCTCGAAGCGGAGCACAAGGTGCTGCGGCGTCGTCAGAAGTTCGCCCGCATAGCCCTCATCTTCACCGGTCAGGTAGGGCTGCAACGATCCAGCGTCCACAGCGCCCGCGGGAAAGCGGAAGGCCAGCATCTTCGTGCCCCAGTTGGCGATGTAGAGCAGAGCATCGAAGTGCTTCTCCAGCACCTCCAGGGGGTCGCCGCGGAAGCTGCCATACGAATAGTTGAAGGCGGCGCGGGTCGGGCTCAGATCCACGCGTTTGGAGAGCCGGCGCATCTCCGCCTGCTGCTCGGCAGTGAGTCGCCGGTCAACGGTCTGGAACTCGTAATACTCGTATTCGCTCATGGTTCGGCAACCTCCACAAATGACATAATGACGCGTCCGGCATCTTGTGTCAGGCATGGGTTCGCTGCGAGGCCTGGCGCGACCCGTTGCGGGGGGCGCGGCGGGCCTGGCCCGCTGCGCCCCGCTAACAG
>DAOTYR010000513.1:0-1819 GCA_034434655.1 Chloroflexaceae bacterium | reverse complement strand
GGTCGGCTCCTTCCCAAACTCCTCCGTGATCGGCTCGCCCACGATCGCCATGCGGCCAAACCCGCGCGTGCCCATGCCGCCCACACCCAGCCATTCGATCATGCGCAACCCGGCTTTGAGCACATCCAGCGGGCCTGACCAGGCCCCGCCCGGCAGCGGTTCGCCCTGCTCTGTCTGGTCCACCTTGATAAAGCCACCGCGATAGTCATCCAGCACCACATCAGCGGTCAGGAAAGTGGCACGCGGCAGCGCCTCATAGGTGAAGAGCTTCCCTTCTTCGGCGGCGCCGCTTTGCGGGTGGATCGCCACCGAGGTACGCACTTCCAGGTTGCTATTCACGATCTGGCTGAAGAGCGCATCATGCACCAGCACGATCTTCTGGCTTACCGCTTGCCAGCGTGGGGTGTCCTTCCAACCATCCGGCGCGCTGATGGTCACCTTGCCGCCAATACCGAGCATCAGCCAGCCCAGGTTCAAGGGATCGTTGCGTTGCCACGTGAGCAGCGCACTATCGGTCGCCCAATCTCCCGGTGGCTCACCCAGCGTACAGCCCGCCTCGTGCAGACGCGCGACCGTGCTCACCCAGACCGGCCCGGCCATCGAATGGACGGGGAAGAGGAGCACCTGAGCATCGAAGACATTCACCACGCCGGAATAGCCGACGCTACTGTCGTCTTTTTCTTTGTCATCTTTTTCGTTGTTGCGTTTCGTCTTTTTGAGATAACCAAAGGTGTAGCAGACCGGATTACCACCTAAATCAAAATCGGGGTCTTCGGGATGTTTGTGTTCTTGCCCTGCTGCCCACGGAGTTCCATACAACTGCGCCGCATATGAACGTGCGGCCCCATGCAGACTGGTACCCGGAATCTTGGGAAGGCGTGTCCCCGGCTCACGCACAATACTATTGTCCACCCGGCCAAGCCGGTAACCGCCGGCGCCGATATGCACCGGGTCAGTGGTCATGAAGAGCAGCCGCTGTCGTTTGTAGGTAGGCATCGTTAGCGCTCCTTCAGTATCTCCATGTGCAATTCGAGCAGGTCAGCCAGTTCGCCGCGCACCCCGGCCTGGACCAGTTGTCGTTGCCAGTCACGAGGGATGCTCCGCCAGCCGCCGGGTTGGGGATCATCGTTGGCGCGGTCCACCCAGGCACGCTGGGCCGCATCCCAGCGTCGCCGATGCGGCCAGGCGGCCCCGGCGAGCGTATCGTGAACGAATTGCGTGAACACCTCATCATCATCATCCGGTTGGGTGCTCGTAGCGCCATACCACAATTCACGGGTGGCTTCAATCGTGGCAATCACCTGATGCCGCTGCGACCGTTCCAGTGGCTCTAGCAAGCGCCAGAGCAACTCCAAACGATCAAGATCTTCGAGGTAGAAGGGGCGGGTGGGGCGACCGGCGCGGCGGCCATCATCGTTGTAGTGGATCTCGAAGCGGCGCGAGGTGGTATCGAGGAACTCGAAGTCGAAGGTCGAAGGCGTAAACAGAACCTGATCGCCTGCCTGGAGATCGCCGGCATGGACCAGCCATTTGCCCTGCGGATCCTTGAAGGCGCGCTGGCGACCGGCTGGCTGGGTATTTCCGTTGGTATCCTGCTGGAAGAAGACATATGGATACCAGTTATCAGTTGTTATGCCATCGCCCATCATGGCGGGAACACACCAGGTGACCGTACTGTCGGCGCGCTCAAGCGTAAGCGTGATGGTTTGTTGAAACTGGTTTGTTCCATCAGCAAGCTGAAGTTTATCCGAAGGGAACGCGCCAACCTGTATGCACATAACCCGCCAGGGCTGGGGTGTCGATCTGCGCTGCAACATCG
>DAOTYR010000512.1:0-1513 GCA_034434655.1 Chloroflexaceae bacterium | reverse complement strand
CCCTGGCGATCACCCGCCGGATGGACGCTCAACGTTACATTTGGAGACGGGCCGGGAGCCTGACCGATGCTCACTTCAATCGAGGCGTAGACTTCACGGCCGCTGCTCTGCCCGAAGGCGGTGTAGGTGTAGCGGCCAACCGGCGTAAACGTCGCGCCCAGGAAGTCGGGCACGTAGGGGAAGTTGAAGGCCCCATCGCCATTGGTAACCACTTCGGTGACGCCGAAGACCGAGAAGTCAGGATAGGTGATCCAGATGGACACCGTCTCGCCGGGCGAGAAACCAGAACCGATCAGGGTCACCGTATCGTTCTGGCGGGGCGTGGCGGGCGTGGCTATCAGGCTGGCCGAACTGGCGGCGCTCTGCCAGGTCCACACCCCGATCAAGAGCGCCAGACCAGTAACAAAGCAGGCAAGAAAGATCCGCACAACGAATTGCTGTCGTGTAACCATGGCCGTTCTCCTGTGCTGAAATGCAATCGCTGACGTGCGTGAGGCTGTGTCTGTGCTGGTGGTTCACCTCCAGGCGCCGCGCCTTTCACCGGGGGGTGCAGATCGCGGTCATTGGCGCGCGATGCGCATGCGTTTGCCTACCGCTAGACTACCCTACGCCCCCCTGTCCGAACGAACGTCGTAAGTAACGAGAGGATGACAGGGGACTTACAACCTGCTAACAAACTCTCCTCTTTACCTAACGTGAAAATAATCTTTCGGAGAAGGGTGTGGGGAAACCGGGTTTCCCCACACCCCCGCCCCGCAGGGGGATGGGGAAACCCGGTTTCCCCACGCCCCCGCCCGCGGGCGGGTGAGGACGCAACCCTCCAGCAGGCAGATGGGGAAACCCGGTTTCCCCATTCCCCCACCCGCGGGAGGGTTTGGGAGGGCGTAGCCCTCCCAAGAACAATCTTATGTTCATTCCCGTTCGTGTGCGGCGGAGCCGCATGGAAGGCTGAAGCGGGATGTATGTTAAAATGACCCCGTTCGCGCAGGCCGCCATGGATGCGGAAGGGACATGAGGGCATGCTCAGAACCACGTACCGCGCCGCCCTGCTGATGGCGCTGGCGCTTGCCCTTCTAGCCGGTGGAGACCTCGTCGTTGCGCGCACTCCACCGCCACGCGACGCCGCGGAGGTGGCCATCCCCCGTGGCAGCGTGACCAGCCGGCCCTACACGGTGATGATTGACAATCACCCGAAGGCCTATCCTCAAACCGGCCTGAACCAGGCCGCCATCGTCTTCGAGGCCCTTGCCGAGTACGGCATCACCCGCTACATGGCGGTCTATTTCCCCGGCATCACCCCCGACCTGGCAGCCATCGGGCCGGTGCGCAGCGCCCGCGCCTACTTCGTCGAATGGGCCAGGGGACTGCGCGGGGTGTACGTGCACGCCGGCGGCGCCCCCGATGCGCTGACCATGGCCGCCACCTCGGTCGAGATCGTGGATATGGACGCGCTGCGCAACGATGCCAGCGCCGCCTTCGCCCGCAGCGCCGACCGTCCTGCGCCCCACAATCT
>DAOTYR010000511.1:0-9205 GCA_034434655.1 Chloroflexaceae bacterium | reverse complement strand
GTTTGGGAGGGCGCAGCCCTCCCAGGAACAACCTGTTTTCATCCCATCGGGGTGCGGCGGAGCCGCACGGACGGCTGGCGTGGTAGCATGCGCATCTGATGGAGCAGGGGGCCATGACACAGCACGAGCCCACAATTGCCAGCATTTTACGGGGCCTGGCCCATGAATACGATGGCCCGGTAGAGGAGCGTCGCATCCTCGAGCGGGTGCTCGAGCAGCGTCCGAGCAGCGCCAAGAACCCCTACGCGACCATCCGCGAGCGCCTGCGCTGGGATGGGTTGAAGTTGGGGTGGTTGCGCTTGAATCGCACCCAACTGGTGCCCCTGCGGGTCGCGCTCGAAGGGTTGCGCTTTCGGTGCCTGCCACGCCCCCGGGACATCGAGGCCGGTTTGTTGCCCCTTGCCCATTTGCACCCCTTCGCTGGCCAGCGCCCCGGAAGCTGCGAGTTGCGCGGCACGGACGGCGCGCTCCTGGCGGCGCTCCCTGCCGGGGCCGAGGAGGATCTTGCTACGCTCCCGGCGTTTAACCTGCGGGCCTGGTACGTCCAGAGCGGTTTCGTTCCCGGCGATAGCATCCTGATGCGTGTGGTTCGCGCCGAGCCGCTGGTTGTGGAGATCGAGCGCGAGGCCCGCGAAGCCTTTCGCGCTGCCGCTGTCGCCGCGCAGGATGCGGAATTGATCGAGTCGATCGTGGAGCGGGTGCGTCGCGCGCAGGCGGCCCTGGTGCCGTGCAACGAGATCCTGCTGCCGATCTTCGCCGCCGCCCCCTGGCGCGCCGGGTATCCCGGCAGTCCCTGGCAGCACCTGGTGCTCCGCGATGGCCGCGTACATCTGGTGGACGATACGTTTCTCACCACGCAGCCGATCGGCGCGCTCCGCATCTTCGGCGCCGACGAGGTGTTCGAACCGCCGGTCGAAGGGCTCTACCGCCACGCCAACGATGATGCCCTGCTCGCCGAGATCGACGCTTTGCAGCGTGACTTGCGCCAGGCGCGCCAGCGCGATGCCGAGGCCGGTCTCTGGAGCGGCCAGGTGCAGCGGGCCTCGGCTTTTGGCGCGGCCCACGCCGATCCTGGCCGCCAGTCGTTCTTCAGTCGCCTCAACCACGATGATGATGATGACGACTGGTCCAACGATGAGTTCTGGGATACCGACGCCCTCGCCGATGATGATACGATTGACCCGCACGATCCTATGATCATCCTCGCTGCGCGCGATCGCATGCTTTCCCTTCTGCCCCCCGAAACGGTTGAGCGGCTGCAATCGGCCCGTCCTGAGGAGGTTGAGCTGATTATTGCCCACCATCTGAACGATCTGCTCGCGCGCGCCCCGGATCTCTTTCCACGCCTCGAACTGGTTGCCCCGGAAGAACAAGCCGACGACGATCTGGTGCTGGATCTGCTCGGCGCCGGCGATTGGCAAGAGGTCTGGGAAGGAGCCGAACTGAATGATTTCGACGAAGACTTCGATGAGGACTTCGATGATGATCTCGAGGCCGATGAACCGGATGCTGTCTGCCGCGCCAATGACGATCTGCTAGGCCAGTTCCAGGATTATCTGCTGGAGATGGGCAAGAGCGCCGCGACGGCCCGCGCCCGCGTGCGCGCCCTGACAATCTACGCCGATTTCCTCGAGTCGTACTACGGGCGCAGCCTCGCCGGGGGCGACTATGCCACCCTCGATGAGTGCCTGTTCTACTACTACCCGCATCGCGTGGGAAATACCTCGGCGCGCCAGGTGCGCGAGATCTGCACCGCGATTAAGCAGTTCTACGCCTTTCTCCAGCAGCGCGGCGTGGTGAACGATGGCCGCTTCGCCGAGGCGCTCTGGCGCCGCCGTGACCAGGCTGCCCGCGTGGTGGAGATCTATGAGCGCATCTCCTCCGAGTCGCCTAATTTCGATCTGCTCTTCGAGCGGCTCTTTCGTCCGTATACAGACTAACGTGAACATAAGCTCTCGGAGCGGGGCATGGGGAACCCGGGTGTCCCCCCGCCCCCGCCCGCGGGCGGGCGCAGCCCTCGATCAGGAGCATGGGGAACCCGGGTGTCCCCCCGCCCGCGCCCGTAGGGGGAGCCAGGCCCAATACCTTGCAAATAAGCGTATGCGGCGCTTCAGCCCCCCTCCCAACCTACCCCCGCTGGGGGGAGGAGCCGTACTCCCGCCCACGGTGGGGGAAGGCTGGGGAGGGGATAGTCATCTTAGGCATGTTTCAAACGAACTTGACAATCCAGCCTTCAACTCTACAGCTCTCCAGACCGGTTCTGTGGAGGTGTGGAGGTGTGGAGCAACGGTCAAGCTAGAAGGCCCGATCCTGAACCATGCCTTAGATTGCGGATGGTAGATTGCCACTCCATGCTACAGGAACGCGCCAGCGCTCACGAGCTTGCGGCGTCTCTATGACGCTTTGGTATAAGTGTCAAAGGTCGCGCGCCTTTCCGTGCCCAGACAATGATTACCTACACTATCAGTATGCCCGCGCCGCACACCCACCTCTTCCACGTCACGGTCGAGGTGGATAGGCTGGATGGGGCCTCTGTCGATCTGGTTCTTCCTTCATGGACGCCCGGGTCGTACATGATCCGCGAGTACGCGCGGCATGTGCAGGGCTTTGACGCGCGCGCCGCCGCTACGGACACGCCCTTGCCCTGGCGCAAAGTCGCCAAGGATGCCTGGCGCGTCGAAACCGGGGGCGCCGAGCGCATCCGGGTGCGCTATCAGGTCTACGCGAACGACCTGACCGTGCGCACCAGTCATCTGGACGGCGCCCACGCGTATTTCAACGGTGCCAGCGTGTTTATGTTTGTGCCGGGCCGTGAGGCCGAACCGTTGCGCCTGCGGGTCGAAGCGCCGCCGGACTGGCAGGTGACGACCGGTCTCGATCCTGCGGATCGGCCCAATGAGTTCCTTGCCGCCGATTACGACGAACTGGTGGATTGTCCCGTCGAGTGTGGCACCCATCGCCTGCTTGCCTTCGAGGTGGACGGCATTCCCCATCGCATGGCCATCTGGGGGCGCGGCAATGAGGACGAGGCGCGCCTGATCGCCGATACCCGGCGCATCGTTGAGGCGCAGCGCGATTTTTTTGGCGGTCTGCCCTACCGCCACTACACCTTCATCCTGCACCTGCTCGATGGACGCGGCGGCGGCCTGGAGCATCGCAATAGCGTGACGAACCAGGTTGACCGCTGGACGTTCCGCCCCGAGCGCAACTACGAGCGCTATCTGTCGCTTACCTCCCACGAGTTGTTCCACGTCTGGAACGCGAAGCGCCTGCGCCCGGCGCCCCTTGGTCCGTTCGACTATCGCCGCGAAAACTACACCCGGCTGCTCTGGCTGGTAGAGGGCGCCACCAGTTACTACGATAACCTGCTGCTGACGCGAGCGGGGTTGATGGCGCCGGAACGCTTCCTGGAGCGGCTGGGTGAGGCCATCGCGCAACTCCAGAACCAGCCCGGACGCCTGGTGCAGAGCCTGGAGCAGAGTAGCTTCGATGCCTGGATCAAGTTCTACCGTCCGGACGAGAACAGCGCCAATTCCAGTGTGTCGTACTACCTGAAGGGCGGCCTGGTGTGCTTCCTGCTGGACATGGAGATCCGCGCCTGTACCGGCGGCAGGCGTTCACTCGATGACCTGATGCGCCGGCTCTACGTCGCCTATCCGATCAGCGGCCCGGGGATACCTGAAGAGGGGGCCTTGCTGGCCGCGGTGGAGGAATTGACCGGCGATCGGCAGGGCCTCTTCCGCGATTTCTTCGCCCGCTACGTGTCCGGCGTGGTGGAACTGGACTATGGCCGCGCTCTGGCGATGGCGGGCCTCGAGTTGCGCTGGGAGCGGAAAGGGCCGCGGGCGTGGCTGGGGTGCGGCCTCAAGCGGCAAGGCGAGCGGACGATCATCGAGAGCGTGCGCTCCGACGGTCCGGCCTGCGAAGCGGGCGTGTATGCCGGCGACGAACTGCTGGCCCTCGACGGCTGGCGCGTCAACGATGAGCGGCTCACCGAGCGGTTGGAGGAGCGACGGCCCGGCGATACGGTGCGCCTGACGCTCTTCCGCGGCGACGCGCTGATCGAGGCGCGGGTTACCCTTGCCGAGGCCCCCCCCGACCGCGCGGTGATCGCGCCGGTCGCCGCGCCCAGTGATGCCCAGCGACGGACCTATCGCTCGTGGCTCGGTATGGATTTGTCGGGGTAATACCATTTGGGATTGTAGATGTTGGATTGTAGATTGCCGTGGATGGCGTTCCAATCGGACCCGATAACGGTGCGCGCGCACGCTGTGCAACCGGAATTGGTATAAGATTAGGAAAACCAGGTTTCCCCATCCCCCTGCGCAAGGGCCAGGCCCTCCCACACCCTCCCGCCGGGTGGGGGGATGGGGGAAACCTGGTTTCCCCCTCCCCCTGCTTGAGGGCCAGGCCCTCCCGCCGGCGGGGGCGTGGGGAAACCCAGTTTCCCCATACCCCTCTTCGAGAGCCTATGTTCACGTTAGCAAACAGGGTTTGCGCCAGGAGACCATTTTAGATTGCGGATGGTAGATTGCCGCTCAATGCAACCGGAAGCGCTCCAGCGCTTCCGAACTTGCGGCGTCTCTATGACGCTTTGGTAGATACACGAAGGAGCGCGAAAGATGCTGCCAGAGTTTCGGAACGAACCGTTCGGCGATTTCTCCACCTCGGAGCGGCGCGCGGCGATGCAGCGCGCTCTGCGCCACGTGGCCGGCCAGTTCGGCGCGACCTATCCGGTCGTGATCCATGGCGAACGCATCTTCCGCGAGGAGCAGATCGCCTCGATCAACCCCGCCGAGCCGAAGAAAGTGGTCGGCTACGTAGTCAAGGCCGATCAGGCCCTGGCCAACCAGGCGCTAGAGGCGGCCGAGGCGGCCTTCCACACGTGGCGGCGCGTTCCGGTGGAGGCGCGCGCCCAGGTGCTCCTGCGGGCCGCGGCGATCATGCGTCGCAATAAGGAAGACCTGGCTGCCTGGATCGTCTATGAGGTCAGCAAAACCTGGGTCGAGGCCGACGCCGATGTGGCCGAGGCGATTGACTTCTGCGAGTACTACGCGCGCCAGGCCCTGCGCCTGCAGGGGCAACAGCAGCCGCTGACCCCCTACCCTGGCGAGCACAACGAACTGCGCTACCTCCCCCTCGGGCCGGGGCTGGCCATCCCGCCATGGAACTTTCCGCTGGCGATTGTGACCACCCTGGTCGTCGCGCCCGTCGTGACCGGCAACACCGTGGTGCTCAAGCCTTCTCCCCGCGCCCCGGTGATGGCCGCCAAACTCGTGGAGGTGCTGCAAGCCGCGGGCCTGCCGCCAGGGGTGGTCAACTATGTGCCCGGCGATGACGCCGTTCTCGGCGATTATCTGGTGGACCACCCGAAGGTGCGCTTCATCGGTTTTACCGGCTCGAAGCAGGTGGGGCTGCGGATCATGGGGCGGGCGGCGGTGCGCCAGCCCGGCCAGAACTGGCTCAAGCGGGCCATCCTGGAGATGGGCGGCAAGGACGCTACGGTGGTGGACGAAACCGCCGATCTGGATGCCGCCGCCGCCGGGATCGTCGCCGGGGCCTTTGGCTTTCAGGGCCAGAAGTGCAGCGCCTGTTCGCGGGCCATCGTGGTCGAGGAGGTCTACGAGCAGGTGTTGCAACGGGTGATCGAGCGTACCCGCGCCCTGCGCCTGGGCAACCCGGCCCGGCCCGAAACCGATGTGGGGGCGGTCATCGATCAGCGGGCCTTCCAGACGATCAGCGAATACATCGCCATTGGCCAGGAAGAGGGCCGGCTGGTCGTCGGCGGCGAGGTGGTGGACCACGAGTTGCTCGAGGACGGGGGCTACTTCATCAATCCCACCGTCTTTGCCGACGTGCCCCACGAGGCCCGCATCAGCCAGGAGGAGATCTTCGGCCCGGTGCTGGCCTTTACCCGCGCGCGCGATTTCGACGAGGCTCTGGCCTTCGCCAACGGCACCGAGTACGGACTGACCGGCTCACTCTACTCGCGCTCGCTCGAACGGCTGGAGCGCGCCCGGGAGGAGTTTCACGTGGGCAATCTCTACCTCAACCGCAAATGCACCGGCGCGCTGGTCGGGGTGCATCCCTTCGGCGGCTTTAACATGTCGGGGACCGACAGCAAGGCCGGCGGGCCGGATTACCTGCATCTCTTCACCCAGCCCAAGGTCATCGCTGAGAAACTCTAATGTGAACATGGGGGAACCAGGTTCCCCCATCCCCCCGCCCGCAGGAGGGCCTCGCCCTCACGCAGGGGGATAGGGAAACCGGGTTTCCCTATCCCCCCATCCGGTGGGAGGGTCTGGGAGGGGCTGCGCCCTCCCAGGAACAACCGTATGTTCATTGCAGCGTGGTGCGGCGGAGCCGCATGGATGGCTGCGGTGACCATCGTGCGCCGCGTGCAGCCCCCCTCCCAGCCTCCCCCCGCTGGGGGGAGGAGCGGGGTTCCCGCCCCCGGCGGGGGAGGGTCAGGGAGGGGGCCGTTACCGTGCCTGCGGCGCCGTGGTGCGGGCGGGACGCCCGCGCTCCCTGGCCGGTTGCAGCGGGCATGGTGCTCCATGCGCACGACCGTCTCACGTGACCGTGGGGAACCAGGTTTCCCCCATACCCCCGCCCGCGGGAGGGTTTGGGCGGGCGCAGCCCGCGCGCCGGGGGATGAGGAAACCCGGTTTCCCCACGCCCCCGCCCGCGGGAGGGTTTGGGCGGGCGCAGCCCGCAAGGAGGGGCATGGGGAAACCCGGTTTCCCCGTACTCCTGCGGATGCGGGCCGGAGGTCCGCGCACCCGGGCTGGCGCCGCTGGCTTGCCCGCGGGCGGGTGTGAGCGGGCCGCCTACCCCCGCCGCAGGCGCTCGGCCACGACGCGGGCCGGCGCCGCGCCCAGCGCGAGGGTGAGGGCCAGATACGCCAGCGCGCCGGCGCCCCCCACGCCCGCCAGCCAGAGCAACACCACCGGCAGGTCACGGGTCCACCGGTAGGCGTAACCGGCGCTCAGGGCGGGAACCAGGCTGCGCGAGGCCGCGGTCAGGCCGGTGAGGAGCGCGCCCAGGGCGATCGCTCCGGCCAGAGAGACGCCGAGCGACCACCACAGGCGCCGCGCGCGCCACAGGCCGGGGAGCGCCCCGCCTAAGAGCGCGAACAGCAGGAGTGCCTCGATGGTGTTGGCGATGCTGAAGGCAAAGGCCAGGGCGCCGACATCCCCGCCCGCGCGCAACAGGCTCACCCCCAGGGTCAGGTTCAGCGAGACCTGGAACACCCCCACCAGCACCGGCGTCCAGGTGCGCTGCATGGCAAAAAAGGCGCGGATGAGGATCTCCGAGGCGGCGAAGGCGGGCAGGGCCAGGGCATAGCCCGTCAGGGCCTGCACGGTATGCTCCAGTGAGCGGGCATCAAAGGCGCCGCGCTCGAAGAGCGCCCGCCCCAGGGGAAAACCGAGCGCCAGCAGGCCAGCGGTGGCCGGCAAGGTTAACCAGAGAATGGTGGCAAGGGTCCGGCGCACATCGGCGCCCAGATCGGCGTAGCGGCCCTCGGCCACCAGGCGGGCCAGGCGGGGAAAGGCCACCTGGCTCAGGCTGAGCGAGAAGATCCCGTAGGGTAGCAGCATCAACTGGTAGGCGTAGCCCAGGCCGGCCACCTTGGCATCGCCGGAGGGCAGGCGGGCGGCCAGGGCCAGGGTGACCACGATGCTCAGATAGGCGGCGGCCTGGCCGACCACCCGCGGCCCCATCTGCCGGGCAATGCGCCCCACTTCCTCCATGCCCCGCCCCAGGGTCAGCCGCAGGCGCATCCCCATGCCCCACAGGGGCGGCAGTTGCACCAGCAGGTAGAGGAGCGCGCCGATCACCACCCCCCAGGCCATGCCCCAGATGCCCAGGCCCGCCAACCCGCCCACGACGGCGCCCAGGGTGATCCCCAGATTGTACACCGACTGGGCCAGGGCCGGCATGGCGAAGTGTTCGCGTGCGTTGAGCGCGGCCATGGCCAGCCCGCCAAGGCCGAGCAAGAGCGGAGAGAGTAGGAACAGACGGGCCAGGGCCACGGTCAGGTCGAGGGTCGCCGCATCAAAGCCGCGCCCGCCGTAGAGGAGCGCCACCACCCCCGGCGCGGCGACAAAGACCGCCGCGCTCGCCACGGCTAGCGCCAGCAGCGACCAGGTCACCACGGCGCTGGCGAGATGCCAGGCCCGCCGCTGCCCGTCCCGTTCCCAGACCTCGATGAACACGGGAATAAAGCTGCTGCCCAGGGCGCCGCCGATGATGATCAAGTAGAGCAGATCGACGATCGAAAACGCGGCGCGGTAGGCTGCCGCCGCCGCGCTGGTGCCGAAGAAGTAGGTCGCCACGATGTCGCGCGCCAGACCGGTGATCCGGCTCAGGACGAAGCCGCCCATAACGATCAGGCTGTTGCGCGCGGCGCCCGTTGAGACGCGCCGTAGCCGCGACGAGAGTTGCACGCAGGGCACCCTTCTGGTATACTTGAGCGTCAGGCGACAATGCACCGGGTTGCCCGGCGCTCTGCGACAGGGCCTGTTGGGAACCCGGTTCCCATTTTTTTAATCACAGGACGTGCGCGGTCGCCTTCTACTCCCCAACCGGCGCTCGATTATACTGGAGGAAGGGTACCTTGGCGAACACGAAATCAGCGAAGAAGCGCATTCGCAGCAATGAGCGCAAGCGCCAGCGCAATCTGATGTATCGCTCGCGCGTCAAGACGATGATTAAAAAGGCCGAGTTGTCGATCTACAGTGGTACGCCCGACGAGGCCCTGGTGCGCGAGGCGCTCAGCACGCTTGACAAGGCCGCGGTCAAGGGCATCATTCACAAGAACAACGCCGCGCGCCGCAAGTCCCGCCTGATGAAGAAGTTCAACGCCGCGCAAGGGGCGGGGGCGTGATCATCCTGGCTTCGCGCCGCTGCATGGCGCAGGAGAACCGGGTTCCTCCGCGCCTCTGATAACGTGAACATAGTCTCCTGGGGCAGGGCTATGGGGAAACCTGGTTTCCCCATAGCCTCACCCGGTAGGAGGGTTTGGGAGGGGCATAGCCCTCCCAGGAACAATCTTCTTTTCATCGCGTTGGCGCGCGGCGTAGCCCCGTGGAGAGGGTGTGGGGAAACCTGCGTTCCACTCATCTCCGCCCGCGGGAGGGTGGAAGCAGGTGTAAATCGCTCTTACCGGCACGCCTCGGCGACGAACAGTTCCAGGGCCACT
>DAOTYR010000510.1:0-3732 GCA_034434655.1 Chloroflexaceae bacterium | reverse complement strand
AAGCGGGCTGTATAATCGCTACGGCGCCCGCGATAGAACCAGGGCAAGCTATGTCCTTACGCACCCTGCAAGGCAAACTCCTCGCCTCACTCCTGCTTGGCCTGGCAGTCGTGATCGTCATGGGCCTGGTCAGCGATGCCAGGGCAGTCTGGCGCGATCTGGGCGCGTTTCGCTGGGCCTGGCTGCCCCTCATCCTCGCTCTCACCGCCCTTAACTACCTGCTGCGCTGGCTGAAGTGGGAGTACTACCTGCGCCGGCTGGGTCTGGGCCACGGGGTCGGTCGCATGGATAGCGGCTTGATCTTCACCGCCGGTCTGGTGATGTCGGTTACCCCCGGCAAGCTCGGGGAGGTGTTCAAGTCGGTGCTGCTCAAACGGGTGAACGGTACAGCGGTGAGCCGCTCGGCCCCGGTGGTGCTCGCCGAACGGCTCACCGACGGCCTGGCGATGCTGCTGCTGATGGCCGCCGGTCTGATGCTCTATCCTCCGGCGCGGTTTGCCTTTGTGGTGCTGGTGGTGGCGGCATGTGGCGGAATCCTCGCGCTCCAGCACCGCCGCCTTGCCCTGGGGTTCATTAACGGCACGGCCCGGTTGCCCTTCGGTTCGAAGATCGCCCCCCGCCTGCACACGCTGTATGCCAGTACGCAGCAGGTGCTGGAATGGCGTGTCTTGCTGGTTGCCACGCTGATCAGCGTTGTTTCGTGGGGCTGCGAATGTCTGGCTTTCTATTTTGTGCTGGTCGGCGTCGGCGCGGTGGGCATGCCCCTGTTGCTCTTGCAGGCGACCTTTATCTTCGCCGCGAGCACGCTGTTCGGGCTGGTCTCCTTCCTGCCGGGTGGCCTGGGGGTGAGCGAGGCGAGCAGCGTGGGCTTGCTGGTGGCGATCGTCGGTCTGGCCGCCAGCACCGCTACCACGGCGACAATGATCATCCGCTTTTGCACCCTGTGGTTCGGCGTCTTGCTGGGGGTGATCGCCCTGGCCTGGTTTGGTCGCCGCTACCGCATGGACGAGCGCGGCGAAGCCGCGCGGGAAACGGTGGAGGAGGCAGGGGTCAAGATTTGAGCCGTGGGTTGCATCCATGCGCAGAAGCCTGCTTTCTCCGCCCCCTGCCCGGGGGCGTGGGAGGGCGCAACCCTCCTTTTTTCCATCCCACCAACGTGAACATACGCCCTCGGCGAGGGGTGTGGGGAAACCGGGTTTCCCCACGCCCCCGCCCGTGGGAGGGCCTGGCCCTCACGCAGGGGAATGGGGAAACCCGGTTTCCCCATTCCCCCACCCGCGGGAGGGTTTGGGAGGGCGCAGCCCTCCCAAGAACAACCCTCAGTGAGGGGTGTGGGGAAACCCGGTTTCCCCACGCCCCCGCCCCGCAGGGGAATGGGGAAACCCGGTTTCCCCATCCCCCCACCCGCGGGAGGGTCTGGGAGGGCGCAGCCCTCCCAAGAACAACCCTCAGTGAGGGGTGTGGGGAAAGAAACCGGGTTTCCCCACGCCCCCGCCCGTGGGAGGGCCTGGCCCTCACGCAGGGGAATGGGGAAACCCGGTTTCCCCATTCCCCCACCCGCGGGAGGGTCTGGGAGGGCGCAGCCCTCCCAAGAACAACCTGTTTTCAGGGTATGCGACGTAGCCGCATGGACGGCGGAGAGGAGATAAGCTATGGCCTCGGTCTTCTCACGGATTGTCAGGGGTGAACTGCCGGCCGCCAAAGTGTACGAGGACGATCTGACCCTGGCTTTTCTGGACATCAACCCGGCGTCGCGTGGGCATACCCTGGTGATCTGCAAGGAGGAGCATCCCGATCTGCTCGATCTGCCGCCGGAGCTGGTGGCGGCGGTGGCGCGCACCACGCAGATCGTCGCCCGGGGGATCAAGGCCGCGCTCCAGCCCGATGGTTTCAATATCATCCAGAACAACGGCGCTGCGGCTGGTCAGGTCGTGTTCCACTACCATGTGCACGTCATCCCGCGCTGGGAAGGCGACCACGCCGTGCGCGGCTGGCGTCCGGGCACCGCCGTGCACGATGAACTCAACCAGACCGCCGAGTTGATCCGCAAGCAGATCGGCAAGGAGGGTGCATGAGCGACGGCGGTTCCTCCGAGCCGCGACGCCTTGAGTTCGTGACCGAAAACCGGTACCCTATCATGTCAAGCGGTAACCAGCGTAACGATCAGCGGCCCGAAGAACGGCGCCCTAGCAGCGGCAGACGCATCGAGCGGACCACGGGGAAAAACCAGGTGCTCCGGTGGGGGTTGCTGCTCCTGGTTGGTCTGGTTGTCCTGCTATTGCTATGGCTGTTGCTGAGCGGGTTGGGTGTGATACGCCTGCCGGGCCAGGGCGCTGATCCGGTGCCCACTCGCGTGCTGCTGCCCGGCGAATCGCTGCCGGTCCAGGCTGTCCCGGTGGGGCTGGAACCGGCGTCCAGGGAGATCAACGCCGGCGTGCCGCCCGTGGGCGCTCTGGCTTACGTCCCGCCGGAGGTGTCGCCACGCTTCGCGGGGTACTACGAGATGATGGGCGGCGTGCGGATCTTTGGCCTGCCGCTGGCCGCCCCGGAGCTGGTGAACGGGCGCGAGGTGCAGTGGTTCGAGCGGGCGCGGCTCGAACACTGGCCCGAATTCGCCGGTACGCCCTTCGAGGTTCAGCCGGGCCTGATCGGGCGGGAGTTCACCGAGGGACGCAGCTTCGCCCGCCAGACTTTTTTTGTGAGCACCCCCGAGGTGCGCTTTGTGCCCGAGACAGGGCACAGTCTGGGGGGGCGCTTCCTGCAGTTCTGGGAGTCGCACGGCGGCCTGCAGGTGTTTGGCTTCCCGATCAGCGAGGAGTTCGACGAAGTGTTGCCCGATGGTCGCGCCTATCGGGTGCAGTACTTCGAGCGGGCGCGCATGGAGTATCACCCCGAGTTGGCCGGCACGCCCGACGAGGTGCAGCTCGGGTTGCTCGGCCTGGCCCTCTATCGCGGCGAGCCGCGCCCGACGACGGTACAGCCGGTGCCAACGCCGGCGCCGTTGCCGTAAGGGGTTATCTACTACGGAGCCTGGCGGTGATTGCACACGCGCACTGGCAGAGGCGGTATGCCTGAGAGCGATCATTTCATTGACGTGGCCCGCGCGCAGGGCTTCCGCGCCGAAGCCGCCGAGGCGGCCCTGGCGGCGCTGCGGGCGCGCCTGGCCGCGCGGGGGGTGCAGACGCAACGGTTCTATGGCTATCGCACCGCTGGCGATGCGTCTGGCACAGAGGCCGGCGGCGGGGCGGCACAGCGTCTGCGGCTGCTACTGGTCTTTCAGAGCGCCGATGCGGCCCTGGGTTTCGCGCAGCGCAACCGTCTCGGGCGTTCGCCGCGCCTCGTCGCTTTGAGTCTCTCGCAGGCCCTGACCGCGCTGCTCCAGCGCCCGGCCATTCAGGCGCTGCTGATCGCCGACGAACCGGTCGAAGATGCCTCACCCGGCCTGCCACCCGGCCTGCGTCTCGAACGCGAGGCGCTCATTGATCTCCTGCGGTGAAATGTACCGCGCAGGCGCAACGCACGCCTGGGGGCGCAATGGGGAAACCCGGTTTCCCCATATCTCTGCTGGAGGGCCAGGCCCTCCCGCGGGCGGGGGCGTGGGGAAACCGGGTTTCCCCATACTCCTGAGGGCTGCGCCCGCCTAGACCCCTACGGGCAGGGGTCTGGGGAAACCCGGTTCCCCATCCCCCTGCGCGCGGGCCAGGCCCTTCCAAACCCTCCCACCGGGTGGGG
>DAOTYR010000509.1:0-12098 GCA_034434655.1 Chloroflexaceae bacterium | reverse complement strand
GTAACGGTTCACCCCTGGGGTAACCCACGCGCCTGCGAGCGAGGGCGTTTCGCCCCTGGCGCGTCTCCGCGGGCAAGCTGCCCGCGCTCCCAGCCTATGTTATGGTCTTTGAATACATCATCCGCTCTAGCCCGCGCCGGCGGGCTTCGCATTCCGTAGCCGAGGGCTTTAGCCCCACGGCCAGCCCGGCATCGCGGATGAATTGCTCAAAGACCATCACCTCAGCCGTCCATGCGGCTGCACCGCACAACGCCGCAATGAACATACGGTTGTTCCTGGGAGGGCTGCGCCCTCCCAGACCCTCCCGCGGGCGGGAGTATGGGGGAACCGGGTTCCCCCATCCCCCTGCGTGAGGGCGTAGCCCTCCCAGACCCTCCCACCGGGTGGGGTATGGGGAAACCCGGTTGCCCCAGCCCCCTGCGCACGGGTTGCGCCCTCCCACACCCTCCCGCGGGCGGGAGTATGGGGGAACCTGGTGCCCCCATCCCCCTGCGCACGGGCTGCGCCCTCCCAGACCCTCCCGCGGGCGGGGGCCTGGGTGCGCGGGCCTCTGGCCCGCATCCGCTGAGGTATGGGGAAACCCGGTTTCCCCACCCCCCTCGCCGAGGGCGTATGTTCACGTTAGCCGTCCATGCGGCTGCGCCGCACAACGCCGCAATGAACAGACGGTTGTTCTTGGGAGGGCGAAGCCATCCCAAACCCTCCCGCGGGCGGGGGTCTGGGGAAACCCGGTTTCCCCATCCCCCTGCGCACGGGCTGCGCCCTCCCAAACCCTCCCGCGGGCGGGAGTATGGGGGAACCTGGTGCCCCCATGGTCACGTCAACCCAGACGAATCGTAGTGCCGGCATCAAGCGGCGCGCCGCGCAGCACGGCGGCGAGGTTGCCCGGATCCGGCCCGATCAGGCGCACCTCCAACGCTGGAATGGCCTCGATCAAACGCCACATCAACTCGAGTTTGCTGCGCATCCCGCCGGTGACATCCACGGCGTGGGAACCGCCGGCGCCGTGCAGAACCGCCTCGAGATTGGCGGCGGTAATCAGTGGCACCCGTTCGGCGGCGGGGTTGGCGCGGGGATCGGCGGTGTAGACCGCGGCCTCGCCGACGAGCACGATGCGCGCCGGACGCAGCGGCGTCGCCAGGGCCAGGTGGGCCAGCAGGGCCTCGGTGGAGATGATCGCGCTGCCCTGCAGGCGATCGAAGGCCACGTCCCCGTGAACCACGGGCACCAGACCGCGCTCGAGGGCCGCGGCGATGGGCGCGGTCTCCCAGGCGACGATGCGCCCGCCGGCGGCCTGCAACGCGGCGGAGGGTTGCAGCGAGAGGGCCGGCACCCCTGCCTCGAGCAGCGCGTCAACCACGATGCGATTGAGCCGCAGCGCGGCGGCGGCGGTCAGGGCAAAGCCGGTGTAATCGCTGCCGGGGGCCAGGCCGCGGTGGACACCGTAGCGCGCGGCGTAGTGGTGGCCGAACGAGCCACTGCCGTGACCGAGGATCAGGCGCAGATCGGGACGGGCGCCGAGGGCCGTGGCCAGTTCAGCGGCCAGCCGGGCAATCACGGGGCGGTCGGCGGCCTCGCGCCCGGCCTTATCGGTGATGACGGAACCACCGAGTTTGACAAAGGTGTACATGCTTTTCTTCCTGGGCAGACGGCGCCCTCCCTGTCGGGAGGGTGCGGGGCAACTCGACTGCCCCGTGATTGCGCATCGGGCAGGCGGCACCCTCCCGACAGGGAGGGCGCAGGGCAACCCGGTTGCCCCGTTGACCGCCTGGTCGCATCACGTCGGAAAGAGCAGCAACACCCCGAGCACGGTCAACCCCCAGAGCACAACGCTCCCGGCGAGCGGCGGATCCTTGAGGATCAACTCGTCGGGCGCGCCGCCCTCCCCGCGGATATAGATGAGGTAGAGGTAGCGAAAGATCGCGTAGATGACGAACGGAATGGTCAGCATCAACATCGGGTAGGGCTCCTGTGGCGCGACAGGAGCGAGAAAGGCCGTAACGCTGTAGGCCATGATGATGCTGGCCGTGACGATAGCCATCATCTGGTCGAGCATCGGCACGGAGTACTCGGCAAGGATGCGCCGGTGCTCGCCCGCGCCGTTTTCCAGGAGGAGCAACTCGTGGCGGCGCTTGCCGATGCCCAGGAAGAGCGCCAGGAGCAGCATGCAGAGCAGCAGCCAGGGGGTGATCAGCACGTTGATCACCACCGCCCCGCCCACCGCCCGCAAGACGAAGCCCGCGGCCAGGACGAGAATATCCAGAATGACCACGTTCTTGAGCCAGTAGGAGTAGAGGAAGCCCTGGATCGCCACGTAGGCCGCCAGCACCCCGAGGAAGGCCATACCCTCACCAACGGCATAGGCCAGGGGTATCGCGAGCGCAATCAGGAGCGTGGCGGCGACGATGCCAACCGTGGGGCTGAGGCGCCCGGAGGCGAAGGGCCGGTGGCGCTTCTTTGGATGGGCGCGGTCCTTCTCGATGTCAACCAGATCGTTGACCAGGTAGATCGCGCTCGCGGCCAGGCAAAAGGCGATAAAGGCGCCGAACACCCGCAGCAGGGGCCCCGGCCCCACGCCGGGTTCCCAGAAGCGCCACAGCCGTTCTTCGGAAAAGGCCAGGGCCGCGAAAACGAAAACGTTCTTGACCCACTGGCGCGGGCGCATGGCGCGCGCCAGCTCGCGCAGCATGCCGAGATTGGTGATGGCCGCGGCGCCGAGCGCGCCTTCGGTGGATACCTTGCGCATAGGTCTCGATCCGGGTGGCGCGCGATCGCCCCCCCTGGGAGTGCGGAAAAACCGCCTGATTGTACCCGATGGGTCAGGCGGGCGTCAACTCCGGTGCAGGTCGGACCTGTTCACCCCTGGGGTAACACGCCCGGGAGCGCGGGCGTCCCGCCCGCCTCGCATCTCCGCGGGCAAGCTGCCCGCGCGCCCAGGACAAATGTGAACACGTACGTGAAGGTCACATCCAGGGCTTGAGCAACGTCCGTCTTCGACGGCGGGGCGGCGAGCGGTTGGACTGCCCGACAGTTGTCCATGCGGCTACGCCGAAGGTTGTTCCTGGGAGGGTTGCGCCCTTGCAAACCCTCCCGAGCGCAAGCATGGGCACGGGCCTGGGTGCGCGGGCCTCCGGCCCGCATCCGCGCGGGGCTGCGCCCTATAGGCGTGAACGTAAGCGTGTGGCTCTGTGAAGCCACAGACGGCTTGCCAGAGCGCGATACAGCCCGGGGGGCACAGCTTTCGACGGGCTTTCTGGGACGATTCTGCGAGCGTACCCTCCCATGTTGCCGCTTCAGGAAGCCCTCGCCGGTTACGTTCGCGCCTATAGGGCTGCGCCCCAGACCCCTCCCCCATGCGGTCACATCTCCCGCACCTCGCCCATACTACGCGCATCGTACCCGCCCAGAGCCTCGACCGCGGCGCGGTAGGCCGGGTCGCTCAGCGCCTGGCGCAGCGGGGCGAGCAATTCGCTCTCCCAGTGGCGGCGCGGCACGGCCAGTTCGTAGCACTCGCTGAACAGGGGCATGAACTCCAGCCCCAGGGCCCGCGCCGCGGCGCGAATGCCCAGGCCCACGTCGGCCGCGCCGCTCAGCACCGCCGCCGCCACGGCCATGTGGGTAAACTCCTCGCGCTCGTAGCCGGCGATCGCGCCGGGGTCGATTCCCGCTTGCTTCAGGTGGTAGTCAAGCAGCACCCGCGTGCCCGAACCACGCTGCCGGTTGACGAAGCGCACCCCCGGGCGCGCCAGATCGCGCAGTTCGCCCAGGCCCAGGGGGTTGCCCGGCGCCACCAGAAAGCCCTGCTCGCGCCAGGCGAGGTGTACCAGGACGATCTCCTCATCAGGCAGCAGGCGCCGCACGAATGGCCGGTTGTACTCGCCGGTCTCCTCGTCGAGCAAATGGGTGCCGGCCAGGTGGGCGTCGTGGCGCTTGAGGGCCATCAGGCCGCCCAGGCTGCCCACGTTGGCCGAACTGAGGCGTCGCTGCGCCCCGGCGCGGTGCAGGTGACTGGCCAGCAGATCCAGCGCCAGATCGTGGCTGCCGATGGCCACCAGGGTGCGCTCGATCTCCTCCGGGTCGCGCAGCAGTTCAACCCTCACCTCGGCCCCGGCGTGCACCCCCTCGGAAAAGCGCGGAATACGGGCCATGCCATCGGCCCTGACCAGCGACGTAACCACCCCCGCGCCGCGGCTCAGCGGGGTGGCGATCAGGCGCCCATCCACCCGCCCCAGGGTCACGCGCACGAACTCATCTTCGCCGAGCGGCGAGAGCAACTTGCGGCTCATAGCGGCGGCGACCACCGGTCGCGACGGCGGGTTCAACCCCTGGAGCCGGTACAGCAGCGGGCGCAGGAACAACTCGGCGGTGAGGGCCGCCGAGACCGGGTAGCCTGGCAGGCCCAGCGCCGGCTTGCCCGCGGCAACAGCGAGGATCACCGGGTGGCCCGGGCGAATGGCCACACCGTGGACGGCCACCTCGCCCAGTTCGGCCAGCACCGCCGCGGTGAAATCCTCCGCGCCGGCGGACGAACCGGCATTGATGACCACCACATCGTGGCCGGCCAGAGCCTCCTCGACCACGGCGCGGAGCAGGTCGCGCCGGTCGGGCACGGGGGCGAAACGGGTGGCGCGCCCGCCCCACTCTTCGACCATGCCGGCCAGGATCAGCGAGTTGAACTCCACAATCGCGCCGGGAGGCAGCGCCTCGTCGCGGGCCTCGCGGGCCGCGGCCTCCTCGGCGGTGATCAGTTCCGTCCCGGTGGGAATGATCGCCACCCGCGGGCGCCGGCGCACCAGCAGCGTCGTATGCCCGGCGGCGGCGGCGGCCCCCAGATCCACGGGCCGCAGGCGCGCCCCCTCGGGGATGATCAGTTCCGTAGCAACAATATCTTCGCCCAGGGGACGCACGTGCTGCCAGGGGGCCACGGCGGCGGTAATGGCGACGGTAGCCTCATCGAGCGTCTGCACGTGCTCGGCCATCACCACCGCGTCGGCCTGTGGCGGCAGCGGATCGCCGGTATCCACCCAGATCGCCTGCGTGTCGAGGGCGAGGGCGCGGGGGGAGGTTTCGGTAGCCCCGGCGGTGTCGGCGGCGCGCACGGCGATCCCATCCATAGCCGCGGCGTGGTAGTGGGGCACCGAGCGCCTGGCCCAGACCGGCGCGGCCGTCACCCGGTCGCGAGCCTCGGCCAGCGGAACGGCCTCGCCCTCCAGCAGCGGCAATCCTCCGGCGCGGGACAGCGCCGCCTCGAAGCGGGCGCTGGCCTCGTCGAGGGCACGATCCTCGAGATAGTAACGTCGTCTGGTCATTGCCAGACCCTCCCTCCAGACCGGGGCGCGGGGAACCCGGGTTGCCCCGCGCTGCTCCAGGATCACGAAAACAGCCTCACCTCGACCGCATCGCCGGCATACAGGCCGCTCAGATCCAGTGGCACATGCACCAGGCCATGGGCGCGGGCCAGGGTGTAGATCAGGTTCGACTTGCCGAAAACCGGGTCGGCCCACAATTCCCCGTCGCGCGCCTCCAGGCGCACCGGCACGAAATCCTCGCGGCCGGTGCGCGAGGGGATGTTGCGCGCCAGGCGCGCCTGGCGCGTCAGCGCGGGCGGCGCGGCGGCGTCCAGCAACTGGCGGATGGCCGGCGCGACGAACAGCCCGAAGGCGATCATCGCCGAGACGGGGTTGCCGGGCAATCCGAACACGGGGCGCTGGCCCGCGGCGGCCAGAATGGTGGGCTTGCCGGGCTGGAGGGCCACGCCGTGCACCAGCACCCCCGGCGCGCCCAGCGCGCCGATCACCCCCACGGTCATATCGCGCGCGCTCACGGAACTGCCGGCGGCGATCACCAGAGCGTCAGCATCCTCCAGGGCGGCGCGGGCCATGGCCTCCAGCGCGGCGGCGTCATCGGGGGCGATGCCGCGGGGCATCGGCTCGCCGCCGGCGCGCCGCACCAGCGCGGCGATGGTATACGTATTCACGTCGCGCACCTGCCCCGGCGCAACCGGCGCGTCGGGAGGCACCACCTCGTCACCCGAGGCGAGGATGGCCACCCGCGGGCGCGCCACCACCGGCACACGGGAGATCCCCACCCCCGCCAACCCCCCCAGATCCTGGGGGCGCAGGCAGTGCCCGCGGGGGAAAAGCAACTCTCCCCGGCGCACATCCTCGCCGACGGGGATGACATTCTCGCCCACGGCCACGGGGCGCGTCACTTCGATGGTTGTCGCGTCGAGACGCTGGGTATACTCAACCATGACCACGCTATCACTGCCGTCGGGGAGCATCCCGCCGGTGTGGATCAGCGCGGCCTGGTCCGCGCCGACGGTGATGGTCGGGGCGCGACCCATGGGCGCCTCGCCGCAGAGCGTCAGATAAGCGGGCAGACCCTCGCTGGCCCCGTAGGTATCCGCAGCGCGCACGGCGAACCCGTCAACCGTGGAGCGTGGAAAGGCGGGCAGGTCAACCGGCGCGTGCAGATCCTCGGCCAGCACCCGGTCGAGGGCCTCATGGAGCGCGAGCGTCTCCACCCGCGCCAGCGGCGCCAGATGGCGCGCCAGGCGCGCGTTGGCCTCGGCTATCGTCACCACCTGAAACAACTCAGGCATAGCATGCTCCTCCAGGCGTACCGGTTCCGGGGAACAATCTATAGTATACACGGACCAGAGCTTTCGGTCACCCTTGCCCCCCGCGGGAGGGTTTGGGAGGGCGTAGCCCACCCAAACCCACCCACCCGGTGGGAGGATGGGGAAACCAGGTTTCCCCATACCCCTGCTTGAGGCCTGCGCCCCGCAAACCCGCCCGCGGGCGGGGGCGTGGGGAAACCGGGTTTCCCCACACCCCGCTCGTGTTCAAGAGGTTACCTGATCTGGCCCTGATGTTAACCTGGCAGTAATGCGGCGAGCCTATACTTGTACTGTGGTACGTGTTCACATGTCTCCTGGGAGCGCGGGCAGCTTGCCCGCGGAGACGCGACGGGGGCGAAACGCCCGCGCTCGCAGGCGCGTGAGTTACCCCAGGTGTGAACAGTTACTCGTTCGCGGGGAGTCTGAGAGGGAGAAGCCCGCAAGCAGGCGCATGGGGAAACCGGGTTTTCCCATCCCCTCACCCGTGGGAGGGGATGGGCGGGCTGCGCCCGCACGCGGGGGGATGGGGAAACCGGGTTTCCCTATCCGCTCATCCGGTTGGAGGCCGCGCCCTCCTAGAAACAACTCCTTATTTGCATCGCGGCGTTGTGCGCCTCACGCATAAGGCCTGATGTATGGAGGGACATATGAGCCGGGTTTCGATTCGCACGCTTGCGGGTTCAATTCTGACGATCTTCATCGCTTCTGTGCTAACCGCCTGCGGCGGCGCGGCGACACCCCAGGCCGTTCAGTCTCTCCGGTCGAATGATGCGACAGCGTCTCAAGATGCGAGTCCTCAGCCGACCGCTGGCCCTGCCCCGACCCCTATGATCGAACGGAGGCTGCCTACCCAACCTCCGGTCAAATTGCCGGTGACCTCGGTTGCGCAGCCGGCCACCCAGGCCACGCCCGGCGACAAGGCGCGCGCGCCGGTTGCGACGGAGCATACCAAGGCGCCATCGGCAGATCCCGCCGCAGCGGCGATGCCGGCCCCGGCCCCGCTGGTCCCCTTCGCGGCCTTTGCCTTTACCCAGGCTCCGCCCGGACGCGATGCCGCCGGGAACACCGTGTACTACTACGCCAACAATACGATTGACGGCTATCTCGATACCGCCTGGCGGGTCCCCGGAAATGGCATTGGCGAACGTGTCATCGTGTTTTTTGACCAGGCCGTGCGTCTGAGCGAAGTGTGGATCGTGCCTGGCTACGCCAAGGTTGATCCGGTCAGCGGCGAGAACCGTTTCTGGCAGAATCGGCGCGTGCGCAAGGTCCGGCTGACGTTCGGCGGCGGTCGCTGGGTGGAAGCGCGTCTTGCCGAGCAACCGGAGTTTCAGCCGGTGCGCTTCGAACCGGTGCTCACCTCCTACGTAGAGGTTATGGTGCTGGAAACGACAACGCCCGGCGCGCAGAATGGGCGCGATTTCACGCCGATCAGTGAAATCGCGCCGATCGGCCAGGCATGCGCTCCCGGACAGTGCGGCCGGGTTGGCGATACGATCAGCGAATTGATCAATGACGTGGGCAATTGGGACAGCGGCATAGAGGTCGAAGCAATCGACGAAACCTACACCTATGCGCGCCTCTGGCGCATCCCTTTCAATGGCGACCCGCCAGAAATGGGTATCTACAAGCGCGAACGGGGGGGCTGGACGTGGGTCACGGGAGGGACGAATTTCGATGTCGGCTTCCTGGACGTGCTGAAGCGGCTCGGCGTGCCGAAGAGCGTCTGGCCATGAGCCGTGGTTCATAGGAGATTTCCCGTTCGCAGCGTTCCGCCCCCCTTCCAGCCTCCCCCCCACTAACGTGAAAATAAGCTGCTGGGGCAGGGGAATGGGGAAACCGGGTTTCCCCATTCCTCCACCCGCGGGAGGGTTTGGGAGGGCGCAGCCCTCCCAAGAATAACCTTATGTTCATTGCGGCGTGGTGCGGCGCAGCCGCATGGACGGCTGGAGAGAGAGGAGCCTGGCTCCCTCCCCCAGCCGGGGAGGGTGAAGAAGGGGGCGGTTCGGCGAGAGACGGGAGCATAACCCCATAGCCATGGCTTCGCTGCGCGACGTTGTCCGTGGCTGTAGAGCACCTCGGAGGGGCGCAGCCCTCGGGGGGATGGGGAAACCAGGTTTCTCCATCCCCCTGCTTGAGAGCTGCGCCCTCTCAAAATCTCCCGCGGGCGGGGTGTGGGGAAACCCGGTTTCCCCACACCCCGCTCCGAGAGCTTATGTTCACGTGAGCTGTCTATGCGGCTCCGCCGCACACCGCCCAATGAAAAGGTGGGTATGGGGGAACCGGGTTCCCCCATGTTCACCTTAGCGCAATGGCCCCGTAGACCGCGCCCATCATCCCGGCGGTGCGTTGCAGCGCGGTGGGGCGGCCCTCGGCGAACGCCGCCAGCCGGCGGTCGACCGGGCACCCTTCGCTATAGGCGGCGCTGAGCGCGAACCATTTCGGCAACAGGTCGTTTTCGATCCACGTCCAGCGATCACGAGTGTTGGCGATGCTGCGCGTGCCCAGCAGCACCGGCAGGGGGCCATAGTAGCCGCTGAATGACGGCTGGCCCACCAGCCCCGGCGCGCCCTCGAAGTCCAGCCAGGTGCCCAGCGAGGCCAGCCGCCGGCCCAGGTCGGACAGGCGCTCCATAAACGGCGGGAGAATGGTCATCTGTTCGTGGCGCAGCATGGCCACCGCGGCCTGGTCAATCAGGGTGCGCCCCTCCTCGAAGGTGGCGGGGTCGCATAGCCGGTGGGCGCCGGCATCGAGCATGCGAAAGGCCTCCAGCAGCGGGCGTTCCTCGGCGGCGGTCAGGCAGGACTCCAGCGCCGCCAGGCCGCCGTGGATGTAGGCCAGGTGGGCCCAGCCGGTATCGTGGAAGATGGCATCGTTGGCCTGCTTGATCACCCGCAGATCCTCCAGCAGTTGGGCGGTCGCCTCCTCGTGCAGCGCGATCGGCACGAACAGCGCCGCGCTGACCCCGCGGCCATACAGGTCGCGCAGCAGGGCGGGCAATGCCGCGCCGGGCGGCGGAAGCGCCTCCTCCCATAGCGCCCGGTGGGGCGCCATGAGCATCTCGGCGGTGGCGAGGGCGACCCCCACCTGGTCCGAGGCGAAGGCGGCCATCCCGGCCCACTTGAAGAGCCAGGGTTCTTGCCGGTACCAGCCCGCGTAGGCGGCGGTGATGGCCCGGTTGCGATCACAAAAGCGCTCCGGCGGGGGAAGCTGGCGTTCGATGACCGAGCGCCATTCGGCCTGCGTGGGCATAGATGCTCCTGGGCTAGGCTCAATACCTTTCACATAACAGGACGTACGCGGTCGCCTTCCAGCGCGGAGGAGTGGAGGGCCGCAGGCTCTCCACCAACCGGTTGTTGCCCGCCCGCGGCGGGCGGGCCGTGGGTGGTGCGCCAGGCCGCCTGGCCGCCGCGGGCGGGAACAGGGGTGCGGGGAGGCTTCGCCTCCCCGCACCCGTCCACCGCGTACGTCCTGTCACCTAAGCGCATGCGCCGCCGCAGCCCCCCTCCCAACCTCCCCCCGCTGGGGGGAGGAGCCGGACACCCTATAGGCGCGAACTTAACGGGCGAGGGCTTCCTGAAGCGGCAAAATGGGAGGGCACGCGCTCAGAATCGCCCCAGAAAGCCCGTCGAGAAGCTGTGCCCCCCGGGCTGTATCGCCCTCTGGCAAGCCGTCTGTGGCTTCACAGAGCCACACGCTTAAGTTCGCGCCCATAGCCGGACACCCTCCCCCAGCGGGGGAGGGCTGGGGAGGAGGCGGTCACCTTAGTATTGGCGCCGGGCTACGGTCGGGCAGAGGAGGGCGCGCGCGCCCGCCTGGGAGTCATTATACCAGCCCTCAACTGGTCATTCGTTGCCCCACCCTCGGGGATGGGGTAGACTACATGCTGTCCGCACAGGCTGCCCGATGGGAGGGGTCTGGAGGGTCGCGCCCACACCCGGAACCTCCCCGTTCGTTCCCAATGTTCAGGGCGCCGGCGTCAGGCGCCCATCCTGGAGGTAGTTCCAATGAGCGATCCATCAACGACCCCGGGCATCGCCACCCTCGGCGGAGGGTGCTTCTGGTGCCTCGAGGCGGTGTACGACCAGTTGCAGGGCGTTACCGACGTAGTTTCGGGCTACTCGGGGGGCCACGTGCCCAACCCGACCTACGAGCAGGTCTGCGGCGGGAGGACCGGCCATGCCGAAGTGGTGCAGGTGCGCTTCGACCCGCGCCAGATCAGCTACCGCGAGATTCTGGAGGTGTTCTTCAGCATTCACGATCCGACCACCTTGAATCGCCAGGGCAACGACGTGGGGCCGCAGTACCGCTCGGTGATCTTCTACCACTCGCCGGAGCAGGAGCAGATCGCCCGCCACCTGATCGCCGAACTGAACGCCGAACGGATCTGGCCGCGTCCGATTGTCACCGAGGTGGCCCCCTTCAGCGCATTCTACCCGGCGGAGGAGTACCACCAGGAGTACTTCGCCAACAACGGCGGGCAGCCCTACTGCCAGTTCGTCGTGGCGCCGAAAGTGGCGAAGTTTCGCCAGCAGTTCGCCGCTCGCCTCAAGGGGTGAGCGCTCACCCGTGCCCGCTTGCGGCAGGCGCGACCCGGGGTTGCGCCCCCGTCGGGTCATTCATACGTGTTCACATGTCTCCCGGGAGCGCGGGCAGCTTGCCCGCGGAGACGCGACGCGGGCGTCCCGCCCGCGCTCCCGGGCGCGTGGGTTACCCCAGGCGTGAACACATACGGGTCACCCCGATTCTCCTTGATGGCATCGCATTGGCTCAGCTCCACACCTCCACAGCTCTACGGCTCTCCAAAGCCCTGTGTGGAGCTGTCGAGCTGTGGAGATGAGCAGGACCATGCGGGATTGCCAATTCCACCTGGTGTCACCCCTGCAACATTCGCGCCTCCACGGGCGTCTCACTGCCAGAAAGCCAGACGGCCAGCGCGACGGGCGCCGGCCAGTGCTAGAGGGAGATGTCCAATGCAAGCCAGGCAGACCCGGATCACCGGGATCATCTTGATCGTTCTTGGAATCGTGGCAGTATTCAAGCTCTGGTGGCTCCTGCCGGCGGCGCTGCTGGCCCTTGGCGGCGCGGTGATCTACCGACGCCAGCGGGCCATCGGGCGCGTGGCCGAAGCGGTGCAAGCGCTACTCTGGGGCGTGGGGCTGGCGGCATTGCTGCTCGCCGATTTCATCTTCCCGGGGGTGTTGATCCTGGGTGGCGTGAGCCTGCTGCTGCGGGGCCGCGAGGGCGACATGGACGCGCGCCTGCGGACCATGGTCGCGCGCCTGCGCCGCGCCCCGGCGACGAGCGCGCCGCAAAGCGCCCCGCCGCCCCCTGTGACGGTCATCGCCGAGAACGAGCGCCCCGCCACGAACGAAACCATCCGCCTCTGAGGGCGGGCAGCGCGGCCAGAAGCGCCGGATCGGCTATCCGCTCCGCGTTAGCGGTTGAGGTTCAGGGAGGGTTGCCCCTCCCTGAA
>DAOTYR010000508.1:0-12229 GCA_034434655.1 Chloroflexaceae bacterium | reverse complement strand
TCGAAGACGACCGTCGTTCCGCTGTCGCTGTGCTGCCTACTCCTGTTCCTCGTGGGCCTCGTAGTAATCGGCCAGGCCGGCGAGGGCCATCTGCGCAAGAAAGGGCGAAACCTCATTGCCCAGCGCGGTGCGAAAGGCGTTGTAGTCAATCGCCACGGCTTCTTTCCAGCGTTGGGCCTCGACATAGTGGGGAAGGTAGCGTCGCAGTTGGGCCGCCAGCAACCGGCGGGTGTTGGGCGAAGCCACACTCAGCACCGCGCGCCGCAGGTACTCGGAGAAGCGCTGCTCCTCGTCGGCTTCGACCACCGGCGGTTCGCCCACCCGGGCGATCATCTGCTCGACCACTTCATCCGAGAAGTGCAACGGCGCAAACTCCGCTCCGCGAAACAACTCGATACAGAACGCGCTGGCGGCGTCCATGTCCCGGTAAAACTCGGTTGCAACGGCTCGTTGCTGCTGAAGGCGGCGAGAAGCCGCGGCGATACGCTCCTGTTCGGCGGCGTCGGGGGGGTGGGCCAGCCAGGTTCCGGCGCACCGTGTGAGGCGCGCGGCCTCCTCCCCACCGCCCGCGCGATCCGCTGTTCGCACCGATCTGCCACGCATGGCATGCTCCTCGGGATGTTGGGCCGACGTCGTGGCCCGGCCAGTGCTGCGGCCTCACATGGTCCACAACCGGCCATGCCAGTTTGACCGTTGCTCCACACTTTCACAGAACCCACCGGGTGAGGGGAGGGGGAAACCCGGTTTCTCCATCCCCTTGCGTGAGGGCTGCGCCCTTACCTTCCCGCGGGCGGGGGCGTGGGGAAACCCGGTTTCCCCACCCCCTCGCCGAGGGCTTATTTTCACGTTAGCCCTCCATGCGGCTCGTGCCGCACCCCGACAGGATGAAAACAGGTTGTTCCTGGGAGGGCGCAGCCCTCCCAGACCCTCCCGCGGGTGGGGGCATGGGGAAACCCGGTTTCCCCATCCTCCTGCGCGCGGGCTGCGCCCGCACCTTCCCGGGGGCGGGGGCATGGGGAAACCCGGTTTCCCCACCCCCCTCGCCGAGGGCGTATGTTCACCTCAGGCGCGCACCTGTTCCACGACCTCGAGAATGCGCTCGGCGCGGCGGCCATAGGTGTGCCCGGCGGCGATGGCGCGCCGCAGCGCCGCGCCCGGGTCGTCGGGGGCGGCCTCCAGGGCCGCGGCGAGGGCCGTGGTGAGGCCCTCGAGATCGCGGCGGGGAAAGGTGTGGCACAGTGGAGGGGGCACGATTTCGTGCAGGGCGGGGATGGCCGGCACGACCAGGGGTTGGCCCAGGGCCAGATACTCGAAGAGCTTGAGCGGCGAGGCCGTCACGTCGGTTACCGTGTCGGGAATGACCAGCACGTCGGCGGCGGCCAGGTAGGCGACGACCTCGGCCTGGGGGCGGGGCGGAACGAGCCGCAGGGCCTCGGCGAGGCCGAGGCGCGCGGCCTCGCGGCGCAGGGCCTCGCGCTCGGCAGGCCGCCCCCCGACCAGCACCAGGGCCAGATGGGGATGGCGGGAGCGCAGGTGGGCGGTGGCGGCGAGCAGACCATCGAGCCAGCGATGGGCGAAGGTCATGCCGGCGTAGGCGATGATGGGCCCCGCGGCGGGCAACCCCACCGCGGCGCGGGCCTCCAGGCGCGGGCGGGGCGCGAACAGACGCTCATCGTAGGCGTCGGGGATCACGAAGACCTCGGTGGGATCGCGCCAGCCGAGGGCGGCGAGCAGGCGCCGGAAGTCGGCGGTGAGCGAAACGACCGCCGAGGAGCGCGTCAGCGCCACGCGGTCCACCAGGTGCAGCAACCCCTCGGCCCACGGCTCGCGGGCGCGCGAGGGGTTCCGGGTTTCGAGATCGTGGGCTTCGTAGATCACCGGCAGACCGAGGCGCGGCCCCAGCACGCCCGCCCACCACGCCGCGGCAATCACCTGGCGCACGTAAACGGCCTCGACCGCCCGGCGCCGGGGCGCGAGCCAGGCCGCGGTCATCAGGGCGAAGGCGCTGTGCTCCAGGTAGTAGAGCAGCGTGCTCTTGTAGAGGCGCGAGAGCTTGCCGATGGCCGGCCGCGGCAGGTGGGTGGCCCCGACCTCGCCGAAGCGGCTCGGCTCGCGACCCCAGCGGGGGATCAGCGCCAGCGTATCGGGGCGCCGGGCGCGTAGCTCGCGCAGGGTGGTGTAGGTCTGGATGGCGTTGGCCGACTGGAGGGTCAGGCTGGTAGGGTAGGCGATGTAGACGAGCATCCTGGGGGATTTTAGATTTCGGATTTTGGATTTTGGATTTCAGGCATGGTTGTGCGTGTTGGCACCCGGGGTAGCGGGGCATCTGGACGCGACCGGGGTCATCAGGCTTCGCTGCTGGCGTCGAGCACGGCCTGGGCGATCTGCTCGCCGCGCCCCTGGGGCAGATACACGTAGCGCCCACCGAGCCAGGCGGCCAGTTGCTGGGCCTCGCCGCGGGAGATGAAGCTCCGCTGGGTGTCAATCACCACAGCGCCAATACCGGCGGCGCGGATGCGCGCGCTGAGGGTCTGCACCTCGGTGCGGGCCGTTTCGAGGCGCTGCTGCTTATCGTGAGCCGGGTCGGGACGCAGGGGGACGTTGGGCCGTCCGTCGGTGATCAGCACCAGGGTGGTGCGGTGGATGCCCCGGGCGCGGGCCTGTTCGGCCACCTGGTACGCCGCCAGCAGGGCCGCGGCCAGGGGGGTGCCGCCGCCGGTGGGCAGCACATCGAGGGCGCGCTTGGCCAGTTCCACGCTCTGCGACGGCGGCAGGAGCAGTTCCGCCGACTCGCCGCGGAAGGCCAGGAGGGCCACCTGGTCGCGGTGCACGTAGGCCTGCTGGAGCAAGGTATTCACCGCGCCCTTGGCCTGGCGCATGCGATGGAGGGCCATCGAGCCGCTGGCGTCAACCACGAAGCAGAAGAGCGTCCCGGCCTTGCTGCGATACTTCTTGATGTGCAGATCATCGGCCTTGAGGCGAATATGGCCGTGGTGGCGGGAGGCCTCGCGGCGGCGCACCGGCTGCCAGGGGGCGGCGGCGCGCAGGGTCGCCACCACGTCCAGGCGCCCCTGGGAGGGCAGGCCGGGAATGGAACGGATGTGCCGCCCGCGCGTGCCCGAGGTGCTGCCCCGCGAGCCGCTGCGCCCGCTCCGGCGCACGGTGAAGGGCGTCTCCAGCACATCGGGAGGCACCTCGGCGTCCAGCGCGGAGAGGATCAGATCCTCGACCGTCAGATCCTCGGGAGGGGTTGGGGGTTGCTCGCTCTCGTCCTCATCCTCGTTGCGCTGCTGCTCATCGGGGGGCGGCTGCTCGGGCTGCGGCGGCGGGGGCTGCTCGGGTTGGGGCGGTTGCTCGGCGGCCTGGGGAACGCGGGTAGCGCGGGGCAGCAGCACGAAGCGCACCGCCCGTTCAAGATCCTCTTCAGCCACCTCGTCGCGCCCGGCGAGGGCCGCGGAGGCCAGGGCCGCGCGCACGGCGAAAATATCGGCCCGGTGCCCCTCCACCCCCAACGCCAGGGCCGCCTGGCTCAACTGAGACACCTGGGCCTCGCTGATGCGCACCTCCGGCAGGGCCTCGCGGGCGGCCATGATCAGCGTGTGGAGCATGGCGTCCTCATCGGCCCATTCCTCGGCTACTCCTTCGCCGTTCTCCGCGCCGTTTTTGCGGCGCGCCGTCGCCACCAGCCGCGCCCGATCCACCAGCAGGTTGCGGCGCACCACCTCGGCGCGGGCAGGTCCGGGCGCCTGCGACACCGGGGCGACGATCAGGCCGACGCGGTCGAGCAGGTGGCGGCGCGGCGGGCCTTCGGCGGGATCGTAAGTGGCGATCAGCGCGAAGCGGGCCGGTTCGACCAGACTGAGACCGTCGCGTTCCACGCGCACCACGCCGCTGTCGAGGGCCGCCAGCAGATGGTTGACCGTGCTATCATCGAGCAGATTGACCCCGTCGGCATACAGCAAGCCGCCGTGGGCGCGGGCCAGCAACCCGCTGCGGTGGACGCGCTCGCCCCGCGCCAGGGTGGCCTCCAGGTCAAGCCCGCCGAGGAGGCGGTCCTCGGTGACGCCGACGGGCAACTCGACCAGCCCGCCGTGGATCGGCGCCGGCCCGGAAGCGCCGCCGGCGAGCAGACGGGCAAAGGCGCGCACCAGGGTGCTCTTGCCGGTGCCCACGCCGGCGGCGATCACCACCCCGCCGAGACCAGGGTCCACGGCGAGCAGCAGGAGGGCCTGGCGACCGGCGTCCAGGCCAACCAGGGCAGAGAAGGGCAACACCGCCGGGGTCACGCCAGCACCTCTTCCACGGCCCGCTCGATGCGCGTCGCGTCGTCCTGGGTTTCGAGGGGGTCCTTGCGCAGGCGATGGCGCAGGGCGAGAATAGCGATACGGCGCACGTCCTCGACGCGCACCTCATTGCGCCCCTCGAAGGCAGCCAGGGCGGTGGCGGCGCGGCTGAGGGTCAACTCGCCGCGATGCCCATCCACCTCCAGCTTGACGCACAACTCGGCGATTTTATACAGCACCGGATCGGGGAGTTGCACCTCGGGAAGCCGTTTCTGGGCCTGTTTGATCTTGCGCTGGAGGCGCGCGGTCTCCTTTTCCCAGGCGGCGGCAAAGGCAAAGGGATCGGCATCGTAGGCGCGACGGCGCTTGACGATCTCCACCCGCTCGTCCACATTGGTGATCGTGACGATGCGGGCGTGCAGGCCGAAGCGATCGAGCAACTGGGGGCGCAGATCGCCCTCTTCGGGGTTGCCGGAGCCAACCAGCACGAAGCGGGCCGGGTGGCGGACGGAGATCCCCTCGCGCTCGACCACATTGACGCCGCTGGCGGCCACGTCGAGGAGCACATCAACCAGATGGTCCTCCAGCAAGTTCACCTCATCAATGTACAGGAAGCCGCGATTGGCGCGGGCGAGGAGGCCGGGGGCGAAGGCCTGCACGCCCTGGGTCAGGGCGCGCTCGATATCGAGGGTGCCGCAGACGCGATCCTCGGTGGCGCCAAGGGGCAGATCGACCACCGGCACGGGAATGGTGATGGCCCGGGGCTTGCGCGACTGCGCCTTGCCATTGGGCGAATCGTGCGGGCGGGTATGCTCGCAGAAGCCATCGGCCTCGGGCGCGCAGGAGTAGGGGCAGCCGGCCACTGCCTTGATCGGCGGGAGCATGGCGGCCAGGGCGCGCACGGCGGTTGACTTGGCCGTCCCACGATGGCCCATCACCATGACGCCGCCGATGGTCGGATTGACCACACAGAGGATCAACCCCAGCTTCAACTCGGCCTGACCGACAATCGCAACAAACGGATAGGGCGGCACGGGACCCTGCGGGGCGGGTGCGGCGCCGTTCTCGGCGGGACGGGGCGCGAGCGTCTCTGTCTCTGTTGCCATAGGGGCGCGACTTTCGGTATCAGAAAAAACGAAGGAAGGCCACCCAGGGGAGGGTGCTCCCCTCCGGCGGGCCCTCCCAGCATAGCTCGTCGCGCGGGGCGGCGGGCCAGTATTCAGGCAATCAGGCGCCGGTCAACAACCTGAACGCTCCTGGCGCCTCAGCGAGCTTTCGACTTCTCGGGCATCGAACCGACGGCCGGCTTCCGTTGACCGTTCGGCAGGCGACGGGCAAAGGCGGTAATGTTGGTCCAGAGGAACGTCAGGCCCAGCGCGAGCACGGTAATAATCAGGCAGGCCCAGCACACCAGCGCCGGGGTCAGCGGCCCGATCATCTGAGTAGCCTGAGCGTACGTCTCGGTCATGGCGCTACTCCTGTCTAGCTCTCGCGACGAAGGACGCCATATCACTTCGCGCAACTTTTTGAACCGAGGTGAACTTTCTCCTGGGTATTGTACCACACATCGGCTCAAGGGGTAACAACGTAGCTCTTCTGGCCAGGGCTACGTCAACGTCCGGTTGATCGTCCGCGCCGTGGGCGTAAACGCCCCGGCTCCTGGTGCGAAGGCCACCTGCGTGGCCTGTCAAGCCCGCGCAGGCGGGCTTCGCATCTCAAGCCGAGGGCTTCAGCCCCACGGCCAGCCCGGTATACCGGATTGATTTCTTAAAGACCATCAGTCGCCAGGCAGACGACGTTGACGTAGCCCTATCTTCTGCCAGGACCGCGTCCATGCGGACCTCCCGGCTGTGCCTACACACACGCCAGATCAGCTTCTTAGCGATGCCAGAAGGGATTGACCTGTTCGGGCGTTTCCGCGCCGACCTCCTCAAAGCTGCGGCACCAGCACCAGAAGCGCGCCGCGAACCACCAGCGCAGGCGCAGATGCCAGGGCGCCAGACGATACTCGGTCAGGGCGGTTGTGGAAGGGGTCCGCAGTTTCATCGCAGCACCTCACTGCACAGGTCGGGGGCAGCCATTCCCACGTCAGGCCCCTATGCGGCTACGCCGCACACCAACGGGATGCAAAAAGGTTGTTCCTGGGAGAACTACGCCCTCCCAGACTCTCCCGCGAGCCGGGGTGTGGGGAAGGCGGGTTTCCCCACACCCCCTCCGAGGGGCTACAAATAAGGTTGTTCCTGGGAGGACTACGACCTTCCCCCACCCTCCGGCGGGGCGGGGAAGCTGCGCCTCCCCGCGCCCCGCCAGGGGGAACGGAGGGAGGAACCACGCCCTACCGATACACCGGACTGGCGGGCCGGCGCAGGTCCACATAGCGAAACGGCTCGCCGGACTTCTGCAGGGCGGCGAGAATGGCCACCTTGCTATCCAGTTCGCGCTCATCACCGAAGCAGATGGTCGTATGGCCATCAACGGTCAGGGTCAGGCCCTTGCGGGGATCCTGGCTGGCCTCGGTGACATACATGCCCAGATCCTTCAGCAGGCGTGTAACCACCCGGCGCGCAGCCGGATCGAGTTCGGGTTGATCGCCGACGGCGCGGCCCAGCAACTCCAGTTCGAGCACCGGCACGGCCGGCGCCGCGTGGCCGCCGAACAATTCCTCGGCGCGGGCGCCTTCGGGGACGACATCGGGTTCATCGGCGCCGAAGACACTGAGGAACTCGCGATACTCGAGGGGCCGCACAGCGTCCATCTCCACCGGCGGAGTGGCGCGGGCCACAATCTGGCGCGCCAGGCGCTCGAAGATAGCGTCGAAGCGCGGCTCACCGAGGGCCAGCTTACAGGCATCGGCCAGTTCGCGCACGGTGCGGTCGAGGGGGATACTGGCCAGCACCGGGAGATTGATCCGTTCGGCGAAGCGGGCGGCCACGCCGGAGCCATCGTCACGGTTCACCACCAGGCCCACCAGGCGGGTGCGGCCGCCCATACTGGCGAAGTATTTGGCGGCGCTGGCGATATTATTGGCCGCGTAGAGGCTCTGGCGGTCATTGCCGCAGAGGATGATCACCTCCTCGGCCAGCGAGCGCGACAGCGGGGTGGCGAAGCCACCGCAGACCACATCGCCCAGGAAGTCCATGACCACATAGTCAAGGGCCCACCGGCTGAGACCCAGCTTTTCGAGCAGATCGAAGCCGAAGGTGATACCACGACCGCCGCAACCGCGCCCCACCTCGGGACCGCCGATCTCGCAGCCATACACCGTCGCCCCGCCCATGATCCGGGTCTTGAAGATCACATCCTGGGCCTGGAGCTCCTCTTCGCGACCGGCCTCCTTAAAGGCGCGCCACACGTCGCCGAGGGTGGGCAGGCTCACGCCGCCGAAGAGCGCATTGCAACTATCGTGTTTCGGGTCGCACCCCAGTTGCAGCACGCGATAGCCGAGCAGCGCCAGCTTGCTCACCAGGTTGGTGGCGAAGAACGACTTCCCCATGCCCCCCTTGCCATAGACCGCCAGCATACGCGCCCCGCCGGACGGGGCAGGTTTGAGATTCGCGGGCATCGCAACCTCGCTTCCGCACGTTCTCACGACGCGACGACGCCATTGCCGTCGCGGGGCCATTCAATCACCAGCTTGAGGCAACTGGGATCCTCCAGGGCGAGGCGATAGGCGGCCTGGATGCGCTCGAGGGGCACGCGGTGGGTGAGCAACCCGCGCACATCAAGCTCGCCGGAAGCGATCAGATCGCGCACGCGGGGCAGATCGCCATCGGGGCCAAAGGCCCACTCGCGGGCCACCAGCACCTGGGCCTCGCGCATAAAGACCGGGGCGTAGGGAATATCAATATGGTCGTAGTAACCAAGCAGCAACACCCGGCCATGGTTGGCGAGCAGGGGCAGCGCGCCGGAGAGCGCCGGCATCGAACCGGTGGCCTCGATCAGCACAGTGATATTGGCATCGGGAATGGCCTCATCGAGCGACTGGCGGGTGACATCAATGACCTGATCGGCCTGGGAGGCCTGGAGTCGGACGGCCACGCGGTCGGCGACGGCCACGAACTGGGCGCCCTGGATGCGGGCGAGGCGGGCGGCAAGCTGGCCCACGATGCCCTGGCCAAGGACGAGGACGCGATCCGAGCGCTGGACATTGGCCACGTGGACGCCGTGGAGAGCAGTGGCGGCCAGGGCCAGGATCACGCCGGTGGCGGGGTCAATCGCGCCGAGGGGCACGACACGTTCGGCCTCGGCGCTGATATACTCGCTCTGGCCGCCCCAGGCCGGGTTGACGCCCCGGAAGCAGCGGGCGCCGCCCACATAGACCCACTGGCCGAGCAAGGACTGGGGCGCCTTCGCCCCGACCTGCACCACCTGGCCCACCGTCTCGTAGCCGGGCACGACGGGGAAGAGCAGGGCCGGGTGGGGCATCCGTCCATCGAGCAACATACGTTCCGTGCCGGCGCTGATCGAGGTAAAGGCGGTGCGGATCAACACATCGCCGGCCCGCGGCTCCAGCACCTGCACGGTGCGCAATTCGACCGTGTTGCGGCGCGGGATCACCACGGCGCGTGACTTGATCGGCATACCGGTATCGCTTTCTAGGTCGCGAGCGGGCGGCGGAAGGGGCCTCCGGCTCGCCGCAAAAGAACCTGCCGGCAGCATCGCGGCCACGGCGCAGGAGGCGCCGCGGCGCTGGCGTCAATCCTGTCCGGACGTGCCAAGACGCATACCCTGCGTGGCCAGGGCGCGGCGCTGCCGCGCCGAGCGGATGCCTCGCGCCACGAACTGACCGGCGTTGAAGAGGTAGGTCACATAGGCAAAGACCATCACCCACATCACCGTTTCATTGCTCGCGCCCAGCCACTGGGCGACAAAGTAGAGGTTGTGGGTGATGATGGCGATCAGGTTGCCGAGATCCTCCCAGAAGAACTCCCTGGCCATGAAGTAGTGGTCGAACATATCGTGTTCCCAGAGCATCCCGGTGATCGTCAATGCCCAGATGAGCGCGATCTTGATCCAGATACTGATGGTAGCGATCCAGTACCCCTCGCCGGTCATGAGATAGCGGATCACCAGGGCGAAGCTGATAATAAAGGCGACGAACTGGATGGGCGCCAGAATGATCTGCACGCGCGTCCAGGGTGAGGCCTCGCGTCGCCGCAACTGTTCTGGTGTGTACATCATCGCCATTGACTCCGGCGGGCAAGCGCGCAGCCCGCCCACGAGGACAGCTTGCCGATAAGCGCATCCGGCGCCGCAGCCCCCCTCCCAACCTGCCCCCGCTGGGGGGAGGAGCCGGCCCCTCTTCCCCGGCGGGGGAGGGCTGGGGAGGGGGCCGTCACCTTCGTTGAAACGTAGTGGAACTAGCCGGCCGTATCCATGGCCAGCACGGTGCCGATCTCCCGGCGGGTCAGGCCCTTGAACTCCTGGACGCTGATGCCGCGCAGGATGACAATCGCCAGGCCCATCATCAGCGCCTCGAAGCCGAAGATCACCCCATAGGCCACGGTGGGGGTTATCCCCGCGATCTCGATAAAGAGGGTGTGGAACGCGCCGCTGAGCACATTGGCGAAACCATTGCCGAAGCCCTGGGCCATGCCCCAGATGCCCATGTACAGGCCCACCTGCCCTTCGATGGTCATATCCATCATCATGGAGAGCGCGCCCACATCGAACAGGCCGATGCCAAGACCCATCACGATCAGGCTGGGCAGGATCAACTCCGGACGGTGGGCAAAGGCCGAGAAGGCGATGGTCGCCAGACTGCCGACGATCCCCAGGCCGCCGATGGTGGCGATCAACTTCTTGGGGATGGAGAAGACGCTACACAGAATGCCGATAGCAAGCATGCCGAGCAGCGCCCCGGCGCCCCAGGCCTGCTGGAAACGCGCCGTCTGGGCCTGGGTCATGCCGAACACCTCGGCCCCGAACGGTTCGAGGATGGCGTCCTGGAGGAAAATTCCCAGAATGCCGAGGAGCACGAAGAAGAAGAAGCCGCGCACGTGGCGATTGGTGGCCATCAACTGCCGGGCCACGCGGAAGGTGCCGAGGGGCGAGGCCGCCCCCTCAGCAGGTTGCTGGGCCAGCAGCGCGGCGTGCTGCTCCTTGCTGACGCGGCGCTCCATGCCGATCACCCCCAGCAGGGCCGTTGCCATGACCACCATCGGCGTCAGGTTATAGAGTTGCTGCATCGCCTCGGGGGAGTAGACCGGCATCATCACCCGCGAGACCCCGGCGGAGACGATCCCGCTGATGATCACCGTGGCCCAGATCACCGCCACCACAAAGCCCCGGTCCTTCTCTGTGGTCACCTCGGCCATCAAGGCATTGGAGGAACTGCCATTCATCGCCATCGCCACGCCGAAGACCGCGATGAAGAGGAAGGCCTCGATCGTGGCGAGGGGATCGCGCTGCCCGAGGCCGATGGCAATCGAGGGCAGGAAGAGGAAGACCAGGGAAGCCACGAGGGCGCTGAGGAGGAAATAGGGCGTGCGGCGATACCCAAACACCGGGTAGCGATCGGCCAGGCGCCCCCAGTAGACCTGGAAGAAGGAGATAAAATGGTGCATGCCGATCAGCGTCGTGACGATCACCGCGATGGCGCCCAGGTCGGCAATAGTAATCCGGTTGAAGTTGAACGTCAGCAGGGCGAACATCCACCCCGCCCCGATCCTCATGATAGACAGGCGGGCGGTTTTGAACAGGAGACGCAGGAGGGCCATACACACTTCCCCTTTCTGCAACCGGGCGCGGGGACCGAAGGATGTAGTACAGGCTACGAACTACGACGGTATAAACGAATAAGGAGTGTTACATATTTCCACCAGTTCGAGGCTTGCGCCTCCTGGGAGAGTCGCCGGCACTGGCGCCCATCGCGCGGCTGGGACAAGGGGAAGGTGCAGTTCCACGGGCAAGGTAGCAGCAAGAACGGTACGTGGCCTGAGTATAGCATATGGTAAAAAGGGTCGCAACATTTGCAACTTTTGTGCAAACCCTCGATATATGACCATGTTGTTTTTATGACAAGAACGGCGCCCCGACCGGCCTCGAGCGATGTAACTTCGCCGATGAGAAGGAGTGACCCATCGTTCGAGTGGCAATCGTTCCCCCCAATAAGCAATTAATTTACCACGCCAACCGCCTGGAGAAGTGCTTGTCAGCGCGAATAACTTGCGTCGTACGTAACAATATTGCCCCGGAACCGGGTCAGGCCAGGCGCAGTGCCTGGCCGCTCTGCCTTTCATATATTCAAAATACTTACCTCTTGTGCTATACTGGAAGCCACTGCGAGCACGGAGTCGGGCTATGTACGTTCGCTGGGTCGTCCGACGCCATAAGAACCTGCTGAGCGCTGACACGAGTTTCTACGACGCCTATCTGGTGGAAAGCTATCGCGACGAGCAGGGCGCGCCGCGCCAACGCACCATCTGCTACCTGGGCAATATCCGTAAAATTGGCGATCACTTCCCGACCATCGAGCGCGAACTGTTTCTTCTGCGCGCCGAACGTATTCTCGACTCGATCGCCGAACTGAGCGATAGCGACCGCAACGAGGCGATGGAGGCGCTCCGCCAGAAGGTTCCGCCCCTGACCCGTGAGGAGGTGCTGGCAGCTTTTACCGAAAATCTGCGCTGGTACCGGCGCTGGTGGGAACAACACGGCGGCAGCCCCTCGGATGAAGAATTGCTGGCCCTGGTGCAACTTGCCCGCGGCCGGGTCGGGCCGCTCTAAGGCGATGGCGGATGGAGCGCGACGCATCCACAGGCTGCCGGCGCGCCCCTGCGGCGCGAACCGATCGCCAGGGAGACACCGTGCCGCCGCTCGTTTCCCACGTTATGAAGGGTACATCCTTCGCTGGTTAGAAACGGTAAAAAGCTGTTCCGCGCCGGTTACGGTGTCTTCACCCGCCGCGCCGGCCTCACTGGTCGCTCCTTCCTCCGTCGCGGACG
>DAOTYR010000507.1:0-3227 GCA_034434655.1 Chloroflexaceae bacterium | reverse complement strand
AGCGGGCGCTCGCCGCGGAGGGAACATAGGAGATTGCGCTGAGAGGCACCTACCTTCGCGGCACAGGAACACCAACCCCCCGCGCAGGCGCAAACGTAATAAGAATTAAATCCGCTCTCGCCCGCGCAGGCGGGCTTGGCCCTGTATAGCCGAGGGCTTATGGTCTTTGAAGACATACTCCGCTCTAGCCCGCGCAGGCGGGCTTCGCATCCCCTAGCCGAGGGCTTTAGCCCGACGGCTAGACTGGCATAGCGGATTTAATTTCTCAAAGACCATCAGCCCCACGGCACGAGGGCGAATACCGGTGTATATTCTTAGGCATGGTTCAAAACCTGCGGTTTGCGCTTGACAGTCTGGTGGGGAGTGGTCCCGTGTCGAGGCGAACTGTTAAGTGCGTTTGAACCATGCCTTACTCTTCATTTGTTCGCCCTGACGTTCCAGCCCCGCGTCCGGTAGCGGGGCGACGGGTCCAGCGGCTGCCTCCCCGCATCCCCTCCATATGGAATGGGTCACTCTACCCGCCAGACCTCGATGGACCCGCGGGGCGAACCCACAACCACCAGCCGGCCATCGGCTGCCGCCGCCACGTGCCCTCCGGCGCTTCCCATGGCCTGGATGAACGCCAATCCGTCGCCGTCAAGGCGCCAGAGGCTCAGGCCCTTCCAGGAGGCTATCAGCCGGTTCGTATCAAGAACCACCAGCGCGTCCTTATGCCCGGCCATGACCTTCTGACGACCGGCGAGCCGGCCATCGGCATGCCAGATCCATACGGCGCCGGCATCGTCTACCGCCAGCAGGCGGTTGTCGGGCAGGCTCACCAGGTCAATCAGCCAGCCAGCGCCATCAACTTCCAGCGCCGGCAGCGGCGTTCCTTCAGGAACGGCATAGCGCCGGACCGTGCCCGCATAGCTTGCCGCGGCGACACTCCGTCCCTGGTCGGTGAACGCCACATCCGGCACATTCGTGGCGCCCAGCCCATCAGCCTCGATCACCGTCAAGGTTGCAACCGGCGCGCCATCGGGCAAGGCCCACAGCCGCACCGTGCCATCCCAACCCGATGAGGCCAGCGTCCGGCCATCGGGGGCAAAGGCCATCCCCAGCACCGGCCCTTCGTGATCGGACCATTCTCCGGCGGGGGCGCCAGCGGGCCACGTCCATAGCCGGATGACGCCATCGGCGCCGGCGGAAGCCAGGAACTGGCCGTCGGGGCTAAGCGCCAGGGCGGTGATCGGCCCCGTATGGGCCTGCACCTGGTTACGCAGTTCGCCATTCACCGTCCAGAAGGCCAGAGTGCCGTCAACGCCGCCTGAGGCGACGAACTCCTGATCGATAACCACGGAAGTGATCGAGGGCATCCCATCAACGGCCATGAGCGGCGCACCCGTTGCGTCCCAGCGACGCAGCTTGCCATCGTGGCCGGCGGTGAACAGATCGCCCTCGGGGGCCAGAGCCAGGGCGGTGATCGTCGCCCGATGGGCCGCAATCTCGGTCACCACGACGCCATCGGGCAACGACCAGCGCACCACGGCGCCATCGCCCGTCCCTGCCACGAGCGCGCTTCCATCAGCAGCGAACCCCACCCGCTTCACCGACGCGAGCCAGCGCTCTTCCTCATCAATGGTCAACCGTCCTGCCACGGCGCCACTGACCGCGTTGAACAACCAGACCGAGCCAGGCTCGGTCTTCCAGCCTTCAGAGGCAGCGGCAATGAGAGCGCCGTCGGGACTGTAGGCAACATCGGCTACCACCCGCATGCCTGTATTTCCGTGGGCCAGCATTCGTCCCTCGGCCACGCTCCACACCACGACGTTCCCGTTCTGATCGCCGGTAACAAGGGTCTTGCCATCGGGCGCGAAGGCAACACTGGTAAGCGGCCCAGATGGTTCCGGCAAAGCGCCGGCATCGGGGCGCAACTCGCGCACGATGGCGCTGTACTCCGGTTCGATCAGCGCCAACGTCCCGCTCTCCCGCGCCATGGCGATCAACGCGCCATCAGGGGCGTAGGCTACATCGGCAATCGGCGTGGAGTAGGAGTAGCCTCCAAAGATCACGCGGAGGGCGCCATCGTCGGTTGCCAGGAAGGTCAGGGAAGAGCCGGAGGCCAGCGCCAGCGTCCCCCCATCGGGGCTGAGCGCCAGGGCCGTAGGCGTCTCGGTAAGGCTTTTGCGCCACAGGATCTGCGAGAGGTTCCGTGGGTCATGCCGTTGGACGGATTGCGGAGTGGCGACATAGAGCGCGGCGCCATCGGGACTCAGGACCAGCGCTTCCGGCGCGCCGGCGCCCCAGGCGGCCACGCGCCGGAGGAGCGGTTGTACAGTGACCGCGGTGGGGGTGCTGTCGGGAGACACCACCGCTGATTCTGCGGTCGCAGTGGGGGTCGTTTCGGGAAGCGTCCCCCCTGATTCTGTGGGCGAAGGACTGAATGGACTGCAGGCGCCAAGCGCCACGAGAACTCCAAGGGTAAACAGGCAGAGTCTGATAGTAGCCATAGGCGTAGTCCTGCTATGAAAATAGGCCACTGGAGCAGGGGAATGGGGAACCCGGGTTTCCCCATCCCCCCAGCCGGTGGGAGGGTCTGGAGGGCGCACCCCCTGCCTGGAGGCGGGCCGGCGTAGGGGCGGGGAAACCCCGCCCCTACGCCGCCGGCCCCGGCTTCTCCCGCCCGGAGGTTCCCGGGGCGTACCTCTCCTGAGGTACTGTATAATGGACCACACTTGCGCGATGGAGCGGCGCGGGGCGGCTTTGCCGCCCCGCATGTCCCGCGCGGCAGAAGTCGTGTTGGCTCAGATGTTCTGTCCGCGCTTGCACGACCGCTTCACCGGGTAACTCCTGGAACAGAAAGAGACAACACCTGACCCCAATACCTTGCACATAAGCTCTTCGCCCCCACCCCAACTCTCCCCCGCCGGGGGAGGGACGTGGGCGCCTCTCCCCGGCGGGGGGAGGTCGGGAGGGGGGCCGTGTCGCGCGCAGCGCCCTATGTGCAAGGTATTGTCCCCCACCCCCCATGAGCACACCTGTCACCGGACGCGCGCTGAGCTACGAGGAGGCCCTGGATCGGCTGCGGGCCATCGCCGCGAGCGAGGCGGAGCTGCCGCTGAACCCGGTGGGTCACAGTTTCGTCCTGAACCACGGGGCGACGGCCGAACGTTGCTACGTGCTCATTCACGGCTACACCAACTGCCCGCAGCAGTTCCGCGCCTTCGGCGAATTGCTGCATGCGCGGG
>DAOTYR010000506.1:0-16068 GCA_034434655.1 Chloroflexaceae bacterium | reverse complement strand
CAGATCCGTTCCAGCCAGATGATGCCCGCCACCCCCGCCGCGGCCATAGCCCCGGCCACGATGTACGCTTCCAGCGGGCGAGCCTGGGTGAGATACACCCCCACCAGCCCGCAGGCCCCCGCCAGCAGGTAGCAGGTCAGCACCGCCTCGCGTCTGGTCAGTCCCAGGGCGTGTAACCGGTGCGAGAGATGATCCTTGCCCGCCGTAGTGAACGGGTTCACGCCCCGCCGCAGCCGCCCCACCACCACCAGGGCCGTGTCGAAGATCGGCAGCGCCAGCACGCACACCGGCACCATCCAGGTCACCAGCGGGGTGTTCCCCAGAAAGCGCAGCTTGATCGCCAGGGCCGCCAGCACGAAGCCGATGAACAGGCTGCCCGTATCGCCCATGAAGATCGTCGCCGGGTTCAGGTTGTAGCGCAGGAAGCCCACGCAGGCGCCGATCAGCGCCGCCGCCATCGCGCCCACCAGCACCTGGCGCGGCGTGTTCATCGCCGCGAGCAGCAAAAAAAATGCCGCCGCGATCGTCGCCACGCCCCCTGAGAGGCCGTCCATGTTGTCGAGAAAGTTGAGCGCGTTGGTGATGCCCACTACCCAGACGATCGTCAGCGCCCAGTTCAGCCAGGGTTGGGGAACGAGTTGTACCTGCGTGCCGCCCAGGACCAGCACCGCCCCGGCCAGGAGTTGCCCACCCAGCTTGGCGAGCGCCCCCAGGCCCCAGCGGTCGTCGGCGAACCCGAAGAGCGAGATCAGCGTGGCTCCCAGCAGGATGCCTACCAGTTCACGAATATAGAACCGGTCGCCGAAGAGCAGCAGAGCGACGACGAAAGCTGCATAGATCGCCGCCCCGCCCAGCAGCGGCACCGGAGCGATGTGCAGGTCCCGCGTCCGCGGCACCGACACCACCCCGGCGCGCAGCGCCACCCGGCGCATCAATGGCGTGGCGACCATCGAGAAGGTGAGCGCGACCAGGGCGATCAGCGCGATCTGGATCATGACCCGCTACCTTAATCCACAATCCACAATCTACAATCTCCAATCACCCTACCCTCCCGTCCGCGCCTGCTCGATCAACTCGATCAAACGCCGGGTGACGGCGATCTCCTCTTCCGCTCCAGGCTGAGCGCGCAGCGCCTCCAGCGCCCGCCGGGCCTCGGCCAGCGCCTCGTCGTAGCGCAGGGTGTCGCTCAGGACAATCGCGTAGTTGCGGCGGTAGCTGGTCTGGGCCGGTTGCAACTCGGCGGCGCGCCGGTACGGCTCCACCGAGCCGCGCATATCCCCCGCGCGCACCGACAGCAGACCGGTGGCGCTGTGCAGCAGGGCCACCTGCCGCCGCAACGCCTCGATATCGGCCTCCGGCGCCCTGCGTGCCTCGGCGGCCGCCAGACGCTCCTCCTGCTTCGCCGCGGAGCGGGCGTAGGCGTCGCGCAGGTGGATCAGCAGATCCCGGCGCCCGGCCAGACCGTCGGCGATGCGCTCGATGGAACCGGCCACCAGGGTTCCCGATACCTCGATGGCTTTGACATAGGCCGCTGCGGCTGCGTCGGGATCATTGTGCTGCAGACGCGCCAGGTCGCCCTGCCGCACATACGTGTCGGCATAGCGCGGGTCGAGCTGTTCGGAGTAGCGCAGCAACTCGGCGGCCTGCTCGTAGAACTGGCGCGCCTGTTCCCGGTTGCCATTGGCGGCGTAGTAATCGCCGACGGAAATGGTCACCCCCGCCCGCTCGTTGAGCAAGGTCACGTCGCGGGGCGCGATCGGCGTCACCCGCTCGTACCACTGCAACGCCGCGCTCAACCGGCCCGGATCGTAGCTCCAGGTGTACCAGAAGCTGTTCAGGCGCCCCAGGTTGGCGAAATGGTCCTTGTTCAGCGGGTTGAGGGTGTGGGCGCGGAGCAACGCCGCCTCGGCGTAGCTCATCATCTCCATCGGCGAGGTGCGTTCGACAAAGCCAACCAGCGCCGTCTGACCATCGAGGTTGAGCAAGGTGCGGAGATCAACCCTTGCCGGGGCCTCACCCGGCGGCACGCCAGCGACGCGCAGCGCGTCGGCGAGGCCCATCAACGCGCGCCCCAGGTGCAGGTAGTAAAAATCTTCGCCGGGATTGCCGCGCACCGTCTGGAGGTATTCGTCAAGCGCCTGCACCGCCCGGTTCAGGTCCAGGTCGCCCTCGCTCAGCCCCTGGCCCTGCTGGAAGTGCATGTCAGCCACAATCGGCGCCACGTTGAAGCGCCAGACCGCGCCCAGGGTCAGCGCGGCGATCAGCCCCAGGGCCAGCCGCGACCCGAGGCCCGGCGCAGCGGCGCGCGCCGGCTGGCGCGGCGTTCCGGCGCGGCTGACGCCCTTGCCCCCCGGCGCGGGCTGACGACGCTTCCCGCCCTGAGCGTCGCGGGCCGCGGGCGTGGCCTCGGGCTCCCCGGCCGCCAGATCGGCCGCCGCCGGGGCCGGCGACAGAGCGTACTGCCCGGTCAGGGACCCGCCGGTCACGACCAGCGCCAGCGTCATCCAGAACATCATCAGGGTCGAAACGATGGGAATGCCGGTCAACCCTTCGACCACGTGGGCGACGATGGCGCTCAGACAGGCGATAAAGAACACCTGCCAGCGCCACTCGCCGCTCGCGCGCATCAGGCGCCAGCTCAATGCCACGGCGCTGAACACCAGGAACAGGTAACTCACCAACCCGAGCACCCCCCTGGTCACCAGTTCGTCGAGCAGGGCCTGGTGCGAGCGATCCGGCGAGGCCCCACGCGCCTCGACATTCGCCAGCGAAGGCGGATAGAACCGATTGAAGGCCACGAACATGCTCTCCGGCCCCCACCCGACGAGCATGCGTCCCCAGTCGCTGGTGATCAGCGCCATCGCCCCCCCGGCGTGCTCGTCGCCGAACCAGATCAGGCGACGCACCAGGCCGGTGCCCCGGTCCACTTCCAACAAGCGCCCCATCCGCCCCAGGTAGGGAACCTCGCGCAGTTGCTGAACCAACGGCGCCTGGGAAAGATTGAAGATCAATAAAAAGATCGCCCCCACGGCTGCCGTGGCGATCCAGCCGACCAGCAGCGCGCGCAGGCGGCGCAACTGGACGCCGTTGCCCGCGAGGCGCGCCTGGCGCATGGCCTGCCACAGCAGCAGCGAACAGAACACGAACAGCCCCGCCCCCAGCCCGAGCCATGGGCCACGGCTCTGAGTGAAGAAGATCGCCGCCAGCAGCACCAGAGCGGCGCCCCCGGCCTCGGCGGCCAGCCAGCGGCGCCACAGGCGCGACGGCTGCTCCGGCAGGCGTGGCAGGGCGTGGGCCAGGGTGTAGGCGCCCAGCGCCATCAGCACCCCCAGGGCGAGCCAGAGCCACCAGTCCAGCGCGCGCCCCCCCGCGCCCGGGCTGACAAAGACCTGCGAGCCGGCGCTGGCCGTGGCCGCGAACTGCGCCCCCAGGGCAAGCAGATAGCCGAGCAGCAGCAGCGCCGGCCACCAGGGCAACCGCCTCCCCGCCCGTTCGTAGCCGATCGTCAACAGCCACCACAGGGCCGTCGCGCAGACAACCGCCCCCGGCAGGGCCCACCAGTAGCGAAAATCAACTGTGCGCACCGCGGCCCCGAACTTGATCAGCGCCAGCACCAGCAGCAGCCCGGCGCCGAACAGTAGCGCCCGGCTGAGCGCCCAGAGCCACTCATTGCGCGCGTCCGACGACGCGGGCGCCGTGCGCGCGGCGCCACCCTCGGCGACCAGCCGGTAGAGCGCCAGCGGCACAACCATAATCATATAGGCCGCGACAAAGATCGAGTTGCCCATGGTCGAAGCCACGCGGGTGATCACATCGCCGCGCCAGGGCAGCGGATCGAGCCCCAGATGTTGTAGGACCCCATAGCCGGCCACGGCGCATCCCGCGGCCATGCTCAACGTGATGACGCGCTCGATCTGCTCCGCGCGGCGCAGCGTGGCGACCATCGCCACGAAGAGGGCGATATAGGACAGGTGGGTCAGCGTGCCCTGCATGCGCTGGTAGGACCCCCAGAAACTGATGCCCGGCACGATCGACACCGCCGTCGCCAGGAGGTAGACCAGGGCATAGAGCAGGACCGGCACGGCCAGGGGCAGAGACGCGAGGCGTCGCCATAGCGGAGGGGCGTTCGCCGGCGGCGTTGCGTTAGCGGGGCGCGCTTCCCGGCTCACCAGGGCATCAAGCCAGCGGACCAGCGCCGCGGCGATGGCGATCAGCGCCAGCGAACGCAGCAGCGCGGCTTTATCCGGCTCGAAGTGGCGCGCCGAGTAGAGGTTGAACACGATCGGCACCATAGTCAGCGCGAGCACCCAGCAGGCTTCGCTTACCCGCGCGGACCATCGGCCGATGGTTGTCTGGGATGGGATCATAACGGAGAGGTATGAACCTTAACGTGAACATAGGCTGCTGAAGCAGGGGATGGGGAAACCGGGTTTCCCCATCCCCTTACCCCATTGAGGTCATCATTGCTGAGAAACGCTTGAGACAGGGGCGACACTGCCACGCCGGCCGCCGCGCGCCCCGGGGGGCTGCCCCTGGCGCCGGTCCTTCCAGTGCGCCGCGCGCATGAGGATCTCGCGCGCATTGGCCCGGCTGTGTTCATTCGGGGTGCCATCGAGCATGGCGGCAAGTTCATCAATGCGCTGGCTCTCGTCGAGACAGGTGACGCTGGTGCGAGTGCGTTCGCCGGCGATCTCTTTGCGAATGTGAAAGTGCGCATCGGCGAACGCGGCCACCTGCGGCAGGTGGGTGATGCAGAGAACCTGATGGTTCTCGGTGATCGTCCAGAGCCGCTGGCCCACGACATGGCCAGCGCGACCGCCGACCCCAACGTCAATCTCGTCGAAAATCAGCGTGGCGACCTCGTCGACCCGCGACAGGATCGACTTGAGCGCCAGGAGCAGGCGCGCGCTTTCGCCGCCCGAGGCGATCTTCGCCAGCGGTTTGAGCGGCTCGCCGGGGTTGGGGGCAATCAAGAACTCCACCCGGTCGATCCCGGTCCGGTCACAGGCGAGGCGCCGGCCAGCCAGTGGGACGCCGTCGGGATCATCGGCATGCTCCACATGGACGGCGAAGCGCACGTTGGGCATGGCCAGGTCGCTCATAGCCTGCTCGATCTGGCGCGCGAGCTCATCACCGACCAGGCGGCGCCGGCGCGACAGGTCACCGGCCAGTTCGGCCAGTTCGGCGAGGGCCGCGGCCTCGTGCTGGAGGAGCGCCGCGATATGTTCTTCGCTATGGGTCAGTTGTTCAATTTCCGCCTCGGCGCTGGCGGCGCGGGCAAGCACCTGGGCCAGATCGCCGCCGTACTTGCGTTGCAGATCGCGCAGCACGGTCAGACGATCCTCGACCGCCTCGAGGCGCCCGGGTTCAACATCAAGGCCGAGGCGGTACCCGCGCACTGCCGCGGCCAGATCTTCGAGTTGGTAGCGCAAATCGCTGGCCGTGCCGGCCATGACCGTCACCGTGGGATCAACGCGGGCCAGTTCCTCGAGGTTCGCGGCGACACGCGCCATCGCCTCGACCACCGAGGGCGCGGCGGAGCGCCCGCCCTCGCGCCCTTCGTAGAGGGCGGCGTAGACATCGTTGGCCAGCGCCGTAATACGCGCCGCATTCTGCAGCACCGCCCGTTCGCGCAGCAGTTCGCTCTCCTCCTCGGGGCGCGGTCGGGCAGCGCGCACGTCCTCCAGCAGGTAACGCAGTTCCTCGATGCGCTGCTGGCGGCGCGCCTCGCCGCGACGCAACTCGGCCAGTTCCTCGCGCAGCGCGCGCACGCGGGCCACCCGGTCGGCCACCTGCTCGCGTAGCGCAAGCAGATCGCCGAAGCGGTCGAGCAGATCGAGGTGGGTGCGCGTATTGAACAACGACAGCCCCTCGTGCTGCCCATGGATATCGAGCAGCCGTCCGCCGATCTCGCGGAGCACGCTCAGGCTCACGGCCTGCCGGTTCACCCGGGCCACGCTCCGGCCCGTCTCGGCGCTGATCTCGCGAGTCAGGATCACCTGCTCGTCGCTGTCGTCGAGCAGACCGTACTCCTGGAGCAGGGGCAGCACCCGCGGGCAATCCTCGAGGCTGAAGACACCCTCGACGCGCGCGCGGGGGCAACCGGCGCGCACGAAGGAAGGATCGACCTTCTCACCACGCAGCGTCCCCAGGGCGTCGATGATGATCGACTTTCCAGCGCCGGTTTCGCCGGTGAGCACGTTAAAGCCAGCGTCGAAACGCAGGTGCAGCCGATCGATGATTGCGAAGTCGCTGATCTGCAACTCAAGCAGCATAGGCCGGGCGGAAGCGAACATTCGAGCGTGATTTTCGCCACGTTGTGCATTGTACCACAGCCGCTCGCGGCGGGGCAATGCATCCGCGGTGGCGAGTCGCTCTGGAGATATACCGCATGCACCCACCTCAAGGTTGTGGAGGGCCATATCGAATGTGAACAGAGGCTGCTGGAGCAGGGATGTGGGGAAACCGGGTTTCCCCACACCCCCGCCCGCGGGAGAGCCTGGCCTTCACGCAGGGGGATGAGGAAACCCGGTTTCCCCATCCTCCCACCCGGTGGGAGGGTGTGGGAGGGCTGCGCCCTCTCAAGAAGTGTGTTCATGCCGTCGGTGTGCGGCACGAGCCGCATGGACGGCTGGCGAGCAAATCCGACCAAAGTCGGATAGCGCAGTGCGTCAAAATGTGTTATACTACACACATCGGTTCGGTGGCGACGCGACAGACGCCCCGGGCCATTCCCCTCTCTATCCCCCCTGTCGCTCCCCTCTCTTGCCCCCAGCGGCTGCCTTGCGGCAGCCGCTCGCCACATGGCGCGGCACGTATGGTATGACGATGCCGTTATCCACAACCCCCTAGCGCAAGTGGGCCGAAGTCGTTATACTATAGCTCGTGCTCCCAGTGGGCGCGATTATGTGGAAAAGTCCCATCGCCATACGCCATTGCAAGGGTGGAGTAAGCGACTGGCGAGGAGGTAGGGTGTGCTAAAGCCGGAAGAACTTCCGTCGACTCTGGAAGGTTGTACCCAGCGTGAGTATGAGCAACTCCGGCGGGAACTCGCTGAGGCCCACGCGCTGAATCGCGGGTTGCGGCGCCAACTCGAAAAGGCGCTCTCGGCTGCCAATGAAGCGCAGCGTGCCCACGCCAAGATGGTCGCCACCCTGACGGAGACGATGCGCGAGAATACCTCCCTCGCCCACGAACGCGATATCTGGCGCGCCCGCGCCCAGCGCCTCGAAGCCGGGATGGCGCCTGATCCCCAGGTCTCGCCGCGGGTCCTCGATATCAGCAGTCTGGCCGGGCAACTCAGCGAAGATGAGATCAACGCCATCCGCAAAGCGATGGCGCGCCTGCATCACCCCGATGTCGGGGGCGACCCTGAGCGTATGAAGGCCTGGAACGCCGCCCTGGATCGGATCTGCGGCGCGTAGCGTCTGGAGGAGAGGAAGACCCGGGGCCGCCGCAGCACAGCGCTCGCGCGGCCTTTGGCGTTAGTTGTCGGCCGACGCGAGATCCTCGCTCAGCCCGGCGCGCAGCTTCTCCAACAGCCTCCGCAGTTGTTGCTGCTCGGCCGGCTCAAGCAGGCCCATGCGCCGCTCCACCGCGGCGTCATGCAGGCGCATGGCCTCATCGCGCAACGCCAGGCCGCGCGGCGTCAGCAGCAGACGCTGGGCGCGCCGATCGTCGGGATCGGGCGTCCGCCGCACCAACCCGTGCGCCTCCAGGCGATCGACCAGCCGCGTGATCGTGCTCTTCACACAGAGCAGTTCCGCGCCGATGTCGGTCAAACGGCGGCCCTGGGCCGTGTCGAGACGCTGGAGCACCGAAAATTCCAGCGGCGAAAGGTTGACTTTCTGGAGCACGCGCCGATCGCCGTCATCGAGGAGTACATAGATGTCGTGAATGAGCCGGTGCTGCTCGTGGGCAATCGAGGGCGCTACGGGTGGGGACATAGGCTTAACCCTCGGCAGTGCAATAGTTGCAGTTGCAAGCGATTATAGGGAGCCCGATCTGGCCCGTCAAGGCGTGGAACGGCAACCAGCAGTTGACACCGCTCCTCGTGACGGGTACAATGGAAGAGCGTTTTGTGAAGAATTGTTGAGATTTAGGTAGGTTTGCGGCAGGAGCTAGAAGGATACGGGGATGCTGCAACTGGCCGGGTTCTGGATGGCCCTCGCCACCTTTCTGGGGATCTGGTGGGGACACGTTGGTGTACGCTGGCTCGAGGCCCACAGCCCGCGGATCGGGCCGCCAGCGCTCGTCCTTACCATTGCCGGGTTGGGGCTGAACGTCTATGCCCTCTTCGCCCTCACCCTTACCCTGGCCGGCGTTAGCAGCATCGTCGGCGTGACCCTGCTGTGGGATGCCTTCGAGTTGTTCCGGCAGGCGAAACGGGTGCGCAAAGGACACGCGCCGGCCAATCCCGCCAACCCGCGCCACGCCGCCTACCTGGCCGCTAGCGGTTCGGCCACCACCGCCGACTTGCTTAACCGTGAGCCCACCGGTCGCCCCGTTACGCCGCACCGCTCGCCGTGGCGCCCCACGGAGCGCCCGTCCGACGTCTATCGCCCATCTTCGGCCAGCACCGACTGAAGGGAGCGCTAGCCAATGCACTGGGGTGGAATTGCCCTCGGCCTGTTCAGTTTCGGCATCATCGGCTTTGGCTTCTTCTGGGTCATCCGCATGGAGTACCACCTTGGCTATCTCTGGTGGCCCTACCCTCTGGCCCTTGGCGTGCTGCTGATCCTCGGGTCGCTCTTCGTGGCCAATGCCGGCTGGTCGGCCCTCCTCGGCATCACCGGAGCGTCGTTCATCTGGGGCGCCACCGAGTTGAAGGAGCAGGCCGTGCGGGCCGAACTTGGCTGGTTCAAGTTCAACCCGCGCCGTAAGCCCGATCCGCCGTTCGCGGAATTGATCCGTAAGATCAAGGCCCCGCATCTCTAAGCCGCGGCGACCCCCTGCGTCGCCCCTGGCGGGGCGCGGCTGCTCGGCGCCTCCCCCAACGGTTGTGGACAAGGCTGCGCAGCAACGCCTAACCTGAACATGCGGGAACCGGGTTCCCCCATCCCCCCGCCCGCGGGAGGGTTTGGGAGGGCGAAGACCTGCTGATGACATCGGTTCTCAAGCGCGCGTTGCGGCGCCAGGCCACCGCGCGCCGCAACGCGATTGCCGATCGCGCCGAGCGCAGCGCGGTGATCTGCGCGCGCCTGGCTGCTCTCCCGATCTTTCAGGCCGCCGCCTCCATCCATTGCTACCTGCCCATCCGCTCCGAAGTGGACACCCGCTTCCTGATCGACGCCGCGCTGGCCGCGGGCAAAGCTGTGGCCGTGCCCGTGGTGGGCAACGACCATCACCTCGCTCATAGCTGGATCGACCGGCTCGACAGCGAGGCGTTCGTCATCGGTCCCCACGGCGTCCTGCAGCCGCGCGAGATGCGCCCCGCCGCGCCCGGAAGCTGGGACCTGACCGTGGCACCCCTGCTGGCCTTCGACCGCGCCGGCTACCGCCTCGGGTACGGCAAGGGCCATTACGACCGCTTGCTGGCGCAGATGCGCGGCGTGAGCATCGGGGTGGCTTTTGCCGTCCAGGAGGAGCCCTGCCTGCCGCACGAGCCGCACGATGTGTCCCTGGACATCATCGTTACTGAGTGCGAAATCATTCAGCGACGCCCCGGCGCGGCTACGGCGCTCCGTGATGCTCAGGGGTAGGCTTCCGACTACGGCGCCCAGGCAAGCCCGGAGTCGGCGTCGATCCCCAGACCGGTGGTCAACCGACGCGCTCGACCGGCAGCCAGCGCGCCGTCGGGTTCTTTGCTGAGTTCCGCGATCCAGAGGTCAAAGCCCGGCTCGCCCGGGGCAATCGCCAGAAAGGCCAGCAGACGCCCATCAGGTGAGATCGCCGGCGCCCGCGCCGCGCCCTGATCGGTGAGCCGCACAGGAGCGCCTCCGGTCAGGGGGAGCGCGAAGATATCGGTGCGCCCATTCCGGGGCGCGGCGAACACGAGCCAGCCCCCATCGGGCGAGAGGGCCGGATCATAACTGCCCTCGGGCGCCCCGGTGAGCGCCTCGGCCCGTCCGCTGATCAGATCGAGGCGATACAACTCCTGGTGTCCGCCCGGGCCGCTGCTGGCGAGGGTAACGATCAGTCCTGTCCCATCGGCAAGAAACACGCTGCGCCCCACACTGACCTCGCCATCGCCATAGGCCGGCAGCGGCGCGCCAGGGCCCACCGGCAACAGCATCAACGCCAGGGGCGCGTCAGCCAGGGGATCGCCGGCGGGTGGCCGGGTCTGCATCGCCACCGCCACGCGCATGCCATCGGGCGACCAGGCGGGGTAAAAGGCCCAGCGACTCTCGGCGACGCGCGCCAGGCTGTTCGGTGGGGCCTGCGAGCCATTGTCGGTGAGGCGGGTCAGGGGTTGCCCGGCGCCATCGGCCAGCCACACATCGCTGAAGCTGTTGTCGCGCACGATATAGGCAATGCGCTCGCCCGCCGCGTCCCAGGCGGGCTGGAATGCCGCGCCGCCGCCGAGCAACGGCGCGGCCTCGCGCCCCTGCCACTGCCAGATTACCCCCTGGCGCACGAAGAGCAGCCGGCCCGACAAGGCCTCCCCACGCACCGCCGGGCTTGCGCCCGCGGCCTCGGGGCCGTCCGCCCTCCTGCTACAGCCGCCGCTGAACAACGCCAGCGCCAGAATCAGTAACAGCGCCGCTATTAGAGTCGTGTGCAACCTGTGCATGGCAAGGATGGATGGGAGAGGTGGGAAAACCTGGTTTCTCCATACCCTCACCCAGAGGGAGGGTTTGGGAGGGCGTAGCCCTCCCAAGAACAATTTTCGTGCTGTTCGTGTGCGGCGCAGCCGCATGGACGGCTAACGTGAACATGGGCTCTCGAAGAGGGGGGTGGGGAAACCGGGTTTCCCCACGCCCCCGCCCCGCAGGGGGATAGGGAAACCGGGTTTCCCCATGCCCCCACCCGCGGGAGGGTCTGGGAGGGCTGCGCCCTCCCAGGAACAACCGTATGTTCATCGCGGCGTTGTGCGGCGCAGCCGCATGGACGGCTGATGTGCAAGGCACCGGCGCTAGAAGCGACCGGAACGCCACGCGAGGCGAGCCTTGCGGCCCGGTGATGCTTCCGATGCCGGCTTCTGCTGCAGCAGATCCTCGGGCAAATCGGGCGGCAACAGGGCGCGCAGGGCGCCCGGCGCGACCTCGAAGGTCATCGGCGTGAAGCCGATCGGATCGCCGTCCACCTGCACTGGCAGGGGCGGCCTGGCGGCCACGGTGAGCATCCGCGCGCGGTAGTACTGGATCTCCGGATCGTGGCCCTGGCGGCGACCGAGAATGGCGAAGAAGCTGCGCAGGGCGCTGAGACCGTTTTCGCCCTTGATAACGCACACATCGAGCAAGCCGTCATTAATGCAGGCGCGATGGGTGATCTTCACCAATCCGCCGTAGAGCTGAGTGTTTCCCACCACCACCATCAACACGCGGCCACGCAGCGGCCGTCCATCGAGGGTCAGGCGCGCGCGCGCCCCACGCACGCTGAGCACCTGCTCGATCCCTCGCCACACGTAGGCCAGGGCGCCAAAGCGACGCTTCTCGGCGGGGCGCACGCCGGCGGTGATGGCCGCGTCAAAGCCGATGCCCGCCATCAGCAAGAAATAGCGATTGCCGGCGCGACCCAGGTCAATGACGTGGGGTTCCCAGTCCAGGATCGCCGCGGCGGCCGCGCGGGGTTGCAGGGGCAGGCGCAACTCGCGCGCCCAGACGTTCATCGTCCCCAGCGGCAGCGGGGCCAGCGCAGTGCGGGAACCGACCAGACCATTGATCACCTCGTTGATCGTCCCATCGCCTCCGGCGGCAACCACCAGGTCATAGCCCCGCTCGGCCGCCAGGCGGGCGAGGCGCTGCCCATCACCCGCGGCAAGGGTTGGCTGCACCTCGACCTGCCACCCGGCGTCGCGCCAGACGGCTGCGGCAGCGGCCAGTTCGCTTTCTAGCGCCTCGGCCTGGCCCGCGCTCGGGTTAAACACGAGCATTGTGTGCATAGTTTCGCCGTAGAGCCGGCAGAACAACGTGTGGCAGTATACCATACGCTTTCGCGGCCTGGAGCGTCAAGCCCTCGTGTGGGGAAACCGGGTTTCCCCACCCCCCTCCCCGCGGGAGGGTTTGGGAGGGCGCAGCCCTCCCAGGAAGAACCTTAGTTGCATTCCCTACAGACCATACCGTAGCCCTATCCCGCTGCGAGCGCGGTTGACACTCCCCCACCTTTGCGTTACCATACGCCCCATTCCGCACCCGTGGGCGCCCTGTACCGCGGGTGCGCCACACTACCGGCACAGGATAGGGGCTGGCTGATCGTTTCTGTAATCGTTCAGGAGGCACGGTGAGCCCTCGCCGTGCCCGGGCCCACGGGAGGGGTTGGGAGGGCACGGCCCTCCATCCCTCCCCGCCGGAAGGCGACCGCGTACCTCTTGATCCTGAAATTGTCTCTTAGTGGGCAAGATAGGAACGTATGCAAGAGCAAGTCGATCAGTTTCTGGAGTACCTGGCGGTGGAGCGCGGCATATCCGCCAATACTATCGCCGCCTATCGTACCGACCTCGACCAACTCTGCGCCTATCTGCGCGACCAGAACCTGAATGAGTGGCAAAACGTCACTTCCGATCACGTGCTGGGCTTTCTGTTGTACCTGCGTGAACGGCGCTACGCCACGTCAACCATCGCCCGCCGCACTGCCGCGCTCAAGTCGTTCTTCGGCTACCTCACCGAGCAGCATATCATCGCCAACGACCCCACGCGGCGCATCGACTCGCCCCGGGTGGATCGCTATCCACCCAGGGCCCTGTCCCAGCATCAGGTCGACGAGTTGCTCGAATTACCCCTGCGCTCTTCCTCGCCCGAGGGACTGCGGGATAAGGCGATGCTCGAACTCCTCTACGCCACCGGGCTGCGGGTCAGCGAACTGGTGGCGTTAAATGTCTCGGATGTGTCGCTCGAACAGGGGTCCGTCCGCTGCGCGGGACGGGCTGGCCGCGAACGGGTCCTGCCCCTCGGCCAGACCGCAGTGACCGCGCTCGAGGAATACCTGGACACGGCGCGGACGCGCCTGCTGCACAATGGCAGCCAGCCGACCGAGGCGCTCTTCCTCAACCATCGCGGCAAGCGGCTCACCCGCCAGGGGCTGTGGCTCATTCTTAAAGGATATGCCGAAGAGGTGGGGCTCCACGATCTTACCCCCCATACCCTCCGCCATTCCTTCGCGGCCCATCTGCTCGAAAATGGCGCCGAATTGCGCGAGGTGCAGGAACGCCTCGGCCACGCTTCGCTCTCCACCACCCAGATCTACACCCAGTTGCCCGATGGTTCGTCCGCCCAACGCCGGCCCACACGGCCAGGCGAACCTGGGCGACGCAATGGCCAGCACTCCGGGGTGTACGAGGGGGTGCTGGTCGAGGAAGAGGAATAAGCTCCGGCCTGGATGACCAGGGTACCCGGTGACGCTCCGGGAGGGCTTTGCCCTCGCAGACCCGCCTCACAGGCAGAAGGATGGGGAAACCGGGTTTCCCCATCCCTCTGCCTGTGGTATACTGATGACATCAATCTGACGGCAATGATCCGGAGGAGTACCCCGCGCGCCGGCATCCAGCGAACCGGGAATGGTGCGAGCCCGGTGGCACGGTTCGGGGGAAGGGCGCCGGGGAGCCGGTGTGGGAGCGCCGGGCGCTCCTTCTGAATGAGGTGAGCGCGCGCCTGCTGCGCCGCTAACTGGGGTGGAACCGCGCGTCGGTATGATGCGTCCCCAGGCGATGCTTGATCGCCTGGGGCTTTCTGTTGCCCCGGGCCAGGGCGAGCGACACGCGCCGCCGCCACTCCACAGGAGCACCTTCATGACCGCCACGAGCCTGGATCAAATCATATCATTATGTAAGCGTCGCGGCTTTGTGTTCCCCGGCAGCGAGATCTACGGGGGGCTTCAGGGGATCTACGACTACGGCCCCCTGGGAGTTGAACTGAAAAACAACCTCATCGCTGAATGGTGGCGCGCCAACGTCTACGAGCGCGATGATATGGAGGGCCTCGACGCGGCCATCCTCATGAATCGCCTGGTGTGGAAATACTCGGGCCACGAAGAGACCTTCAACGACCCGCTGGTGGACTGTCGCACCTGCAAGAGCCGCTGGCGCGCCGATCACATTCATGGGCGCTGCCCGAACTGCGGCTCGACCGATCTGACCGAGCCGCGGCCCTTCAATATGATGTTCAGCACCCAGGTCGGCCCCGTGGCCGATAGCGGCGCGCTGGCCTACCTGCGCCCCGAAACCGCCCAGGGGATCTTCGTCAATTTTGCCAATGTGCTGGCGACCACCAGCCGCAAGTTGCCCTTCGGCATCGCCCAGGTTGGCAAGGCCTTCCGCAACGAGATCAACCCGCGCAACTTCCTCTTCCGTGTGCGCGAGTTCGAGCAGATGGAGATCGAGTATTTCGTCATGCCCGGCACTGATGAGGCCTGGCACCAGCAGTGGCTCGAGGATCGCCTGCGCTGGTGGGACAGCGTCGGTGTGCCCCGCGAGCGCATTACCGTCTATGATGTGCCCCCCGATGAACTGGCCCATTACTCCAAGCGCACCTACGATTTGATGTACCAGTATCCCGACCTTGGCCCCCAGGAGATCGAGGGCATTGCCAACCGCACCGATTATGACCTTGGCTCGCATTCGAAGGATCAGGCCAGCCTGAACCTGACCGCGCGCGTAACCCCCAACGCGGACAGTACGGCCCGGCTGACCTACTTCGATCCCGAGCGCCGGCATCACGTGGTGCCCTACGTGATCGAGCCTTCGGCTGGCGTGGGGCGTGGCGTGCTGGCGGTGCTCTGCGAAGCTTATGCCGAAGAGATGACCAGGGCGCTGCCCGCAGAGAAGCTGCAGGCTGTGACCGATGCCCTGACCGCCTTTCTCAAATCCGTGGGTCGCAGTGAGAAACTCCACCCTGAGGCTCGTGATGCCATGCTTGCCTATGGCGAGGCCATCGGCAACCACCTGCCCGAGCGCCTGCCAGAGGTCGAGCCGCTGCTGGCCATGCCCGGCGCCGAAACCATCGAACTGGGCAAGAAGTTGCGCGGCCAGGCCCAACCCCTGATCGACGAGCACTTCCGCACCGTCCTGCGCCTGCGCCCGCGCCTCGCGCCGGTCAAAGTGGCTGTCTTTCCCCTCAAACGCAACCACGACGCCATGGTCGAAACGGCCCGGCGCATTCGCAGGCAACTCCAGCTTGAACTCGGCGCGCGCACGGTGTACGATGACACCGGCGCCATCGGCAAACTCTACCGCCGCCAGGACGAGATCGGCACCCCCTGGTGCATTACGGTGGACTTCGACACCCTCGGCGAGGGCAAGGAGCCCGCGCTCACCGACACCGTGACGGTGCGCAACCGTGATTCCATGGCCCAGGAGCGTGTGCCCATCGCCGACCTGCCGCTCTATCTGCGCGAGAAACTCCGTTAAGCGATGGACGAAGGACGCTTTGCCATTCCCACGCGGATCTACCTCACGGCGACGCAACGAGCTAAACTGCTGCGTTTGCTGGAGCACGCCGATCGCGACCTGGACGAACTGCTGAGTGAACTGGTCGTGGCCTATCTGGAGACGCAAGCGGAGCCGCCCGCGCCGCCGCCCGAACCTTCCGGCGCGCTCGAGGCGGCCCTGCGCCAACGCAAGGCCGAGTTGCGCCGCCTGCGTCCCAGGCTCCACGATCCCCACAACCCGCCCCCGGCGTGGCTACGCCAGATGGTGGCGGATCTGGAGCAGGAGATCAAACGCCTGGAGCATGAATGCGCCAGCCTTAGCCCTCGCAAGCCAGAGGCATGAGGACCACCAGCAAGGGCGTGGGAAAATCTGCTTTTCGCACCCCCGCGGGCCAGGGGCTGTGGCCAGGTTCACCTCAGCCGTCCATGCGATTCGCGCACAACGCCCGATGAACATCGCCTGGGAGCGCGGGCGGCCCGCCCGCGTCGCGTCTCCGCGGGCAAGGTGACGGCCCCCCTCCCCAGCCCTCCCCCCGCTGGGGGGAG
>DAOTYR010000505.1:0-2781 GCA_034434655.1 Chloroflexaceae bacterium | reverse complement strand
TCCGGGCGCACCGTAATCAACGAGCCGACGGCGAAGTCTAGCTCGGTAGGTTGCTCGTAGGCGCTCATCGCTTCTCCTTAAGTTGAGCGTGCTGACAAGGTTCAGAACTGCCGTCCATGCAGCGCAACCAGGTCTTTTCATTGTTTGCAGTATACCATACCAGCCGTCTATGCGGCTCCGCCGCATACGAACAGGATGAAAAGAGGTTCTTCCTGGGAGGGCGCAGCCCTCCCAGACCCTCCCGCGGGTGGGGCCATAGGGAAACCGGGTTTCCCCATACCCCTGCGGGGCGGGGGCGTGGGGAAACCCGGTTTCCCCACGCCCCTCTTCGAGAGCCTAGGTTCACCTCAGCCGTCCATGCGGCTCCGCCGCATACCGACGGGATGAAAAAAGGTTCTTCCTGGGAGGGCGTAGCCCTCCCAAACCCTCCCAGGGGCCGGGGCCTGGGTGCGCGGGCCTCCGGCCCGCGTCCGCGGGGCGTGGGAAAACCCGGTTTCCCCACACCCCTCTCCGAGAGCTTATGTTCACGTTAGCGTAGAAGGAAATCCAACCTATGGATATCGTCCTCGAGGCTCGCGGCCTGACCAAACGCTACGGCGACTTCGTAGCCGTTGACCGGCTCGACCTGACCATTCGCCGCGGCGAGGTGTTTGGCCTGTTGGGGCCCAACGGCGCCGGAAAAACCACCACCATTCTGATGCTCCTCGGCCTGACCGAGCCGAGCGCAGGCTCGGTGCAGGTGCTGGGCCTGGACCCGGCGCGCCGCCCGCTGAGCGTCAAGGCCCGCGTGGGTTACCTGCCCGACCAGGTCGGCTTCTACGACACCCTCACGGCGCGCGAAAACCTGGCCTACATCGCCCGGCTCAACGGCTTCACCCGCAAAGAGGCCGGCGCGCGCATCGAGGCCGCCCTCGCCAGAATGGGCCTGGGGGAGGTGATGGACAAGGCCGTGGGCGCCTTCTCGCGGGGCATGCGCCAGCGCCTCGGTCTGGCCGAGATCCTGATGAAGCACCCCGAGTTGATCATTATGGACGAGCCGACCCTGGGCCTCGACCCCGAGGCGGCCCGCGAGTTCCTGGAGATCATTCGCGACCTGCGGAGCGAAGGCATCACGATTATGCTCTCCTCGCACCTGCTGCACCAGGTGCAGGCCGTCTGCGACCGGGTGGGGCTGTTCTCGAAGGGCAAAATGGTGCTCGAAGGCCCCGTGGAGGTGCTGGCGCGCGAGGTGCTTGGCGGCGGCTATCACATTACCGTCGAGGCCGAGGGCGACGCCGGGCTGGAAGCGGCCTTGCGCCAGGTCGAGGGCGTGCAGCGGGTGCAACGGGCCGGGCCGAACCGCTTCGTGCTCGAGGCCACCGGCGACCTGCGCCCCGCCGTGGCGCGGGCGGTGGTCGAGGCCGGCGGCCAGCTCCTGGCCCTGGCCAGCGAAGCGCCTAACCTCGAAGAGGTCTACGCCCGCTACTTCCAGAAGGAGGCCACCCATGCTCGCGCAGCGTAGCGCTCCCGCTGGCGGCGCGGAGGCGGCCACGCGCCGCGAAGGCTCGCCCTGGACCGGCCTGTGGGCCGTGGTGAGCAAAGAAATGGCCGACTACCTCAGCAGCACGCGCATGCTCATCCTCGAGCTGATCACCGTGCTCACTGCCGCCGGGACGGTCTTCACCGCCACGACGCAGTTGCGCGAGACCGTCGGCCAGGACCGCTTCCTGTTCCTGCGGCTCTTCACCACCAGCCAGGAGCCGCTGCCGGCCTTCGTGGGCTTTCTGGTCTTTCTGGTGCCGATCATCGCCATCGCCCTCGCCTTCGACGCGGTGAATGGCGAACTGAACGCCCGCACCATGTCCCGCTTGCTGGCGCAGCCCATCTACCGCGACGCGCTGCTGCTGGGCAAGTTCCTGGCGAGCCTGTTCACCCTCGCCCTGGTGCTAACGACGATCTGGCTGCTCATCGCCGGCCTGGGCCTGTTGCGCCTCGGGGTGCCCCCGGGCGGCGAGGAGACCGCGCGCCTGCTCTGGTTCCTGCTGCTGACCATCGCCTATGGCGGGGTGTGGCTGGCGCTGGGGATGCTGGCTTCGATCCTCTTCCGGCAGCCGGCAACGGCGGCCATGGCCGCCCTGGCGACCTGGCTCTTCTTCACCGTCTTCTGGGGGATCATCGCCGGCATCCTGGCGCAGGTCCTGCGGCCCGTACGCATCGGCCTGCCCGCCGAACTGCTGGCTCAGGCCCAGCTCGAACAGGCCCTGAGCCGCCTCTCGCCGAACGTGCTCTACACCGAGGCCACCATCGCCCTGCTGCGCCCCGAGGTGCGCTCGCTGGGCTTCGTGCTGCCCTCGCAGCTCCAGGGCGCCCTCCTGGGCGCGCCCCTGCCCCTCAGCGAGAGCATCATGCTCGGCTGGCCGCACATGGTCGGCCTGATCGCCGGGACCCTCCTGCTCTTCGCCCTGGGCTACGTCCTCTTCCAGCGCCAGGAGATCCGGGCATAGACCGGTGACAGCAGGACGTTCCCGGTGGAGGGGATGCGGGGAGGCACAGCCTCCCCGCATCCCCTGCCGTTCAGCCATCTATGCCCCCGGACGGCGCACCGCCCGATGAAGCGGGGGTCCGGCTCCTCCCCCCAGCGGGGGGAGGCTGGGAGGGGGGCTAAACGCAGCGAACGGCGTTCATCTCAGCCGTCCATGCGGCTCCGCCGCACACCGACGGGATGAACATCCTTCCTGGGAGGGCGTAGCCCTCCCAAACCCTCCCACCGGGTGGGGGAATGGGGAAACCCGGTTTCCCCAC
>DAOTYR010000504.1:0-5748 GCA_034434655.1 Chloroflexaceae bacterium | reverse complement strand
CTTGTCAAGCCTTTGCACAGATATCTCCAGGGCTAACGTGAACATCGGGGAAGCTGGTTCCCCATAGCCCCGCCCGCAGGAGGGTTTGGGAGGGCGCAGCCCTCAAGCGGGGGCATGGGGAAACCGGGTTGCCCCATAGCCCCGCCTGCAGGAGGGTTTGGGAGGGCGCAGCTCTCCCAGGAAGAACCGTATGTTCACCGCGGTGTTGTGCAGCGGAGCCGCTAACGTGAACATACACCCTCGGCGAGGGGTGTGGGGCAACCGGGTTTCCCTATGCCCCCGCCCGCGGGAGGGTGCGGGAGGGCTGCGCCCGCAGGGGTGCGGAGCAAGGGGGTTGCCCCAGACCCCGCCCGCGGGAAGGTGCGGGAGGGCTGCGCCCGCAGGGGTGCGGAGCAAGGGGGTTGCCCCGCGCCCCCTGCGCACGGGCTGCGCCCTCACCTTCCCGGGGGCGGGGGCGGGGGCGTGGGGCAACCCGGTTTCCCCACACCCCTCGCCGAGGGCGTAGGTTCACGTTAGGGGAAGCCCGGGGTTTCCCGCCACCCTGTCGGCAGGGCGCCGATCACTGATCGTTGTCAGCCGGCAGCTCGGCATCCGCGCCGAAGGCTTCGTCCTCGCCAGACGGCTCTTCCTCGCCGAACGCGCCCTCGTCCGGCTCTTCGCCGCCTTCGGGCGCACCCTCACCGATCAGTTCAAGCAGGCGCGCGCGCACCTTCTCATCGGCGTCGCTGGCAGCGGGCGCCTCGGTCTCGCGGAGGCCGAGGAGCGCCTCGGCCCGTTGCACCTCGGGCGGCGGCGGCTCGGCGGGTGGCGCAGCAGCCCCTTCTTCCATCATACGCGCCATCTCGCCCACCAGGTCATCGCGCCGGCTACCGTCCAGCAGCCGCTTCTCGATGCCCGAACCGGCGGGGATGAGCTTGCCGATGACCACATTCTCCTTCAGGCCGCGCAGGTAGTCGACCTTGCCGTGGATGGCGGCATCGGTCAACACGCGGGTCGTCTCCTGGAACGAAGCCGCCGAGAGGAAGCTGTCGGTGTTCAGCGAGGCCTTGGTAATGCCAAGCAGCACCGTGGCGGCCGTGGCCGGCTCGCCGCCCTGGCTGACAATATCGTTGTTGAGGCGCCGGAACTCCGCGGCCTCGATCAACTCGCCGGGCAACAGGCCGGTGTCGCCCGGCTCTTCGATCCGCACCCGGCGCAGCATCTGGCGCACGATCACCTCGATGTGTTTGTCGTTGATGTTCACGCCCTGGCTGCGGTAGACCTTCTGGGCCTCGTTGACCAGGTACCGCTGGACGGCCTCTTTACCCTGCAGATCGAGCAACTCCTGCGGGTTGGCGCTGCCGTCGGTCAGTTGCTGACCGGCCACGACGCGCTCGCCGTTTTCCACGCGCAGGCGCGCGGTGTGGGGCACCACCAGTTCGCGCTCTTCGCGATCCTCCTGGCTGATCACGATCCGGTCGCCATACACAAAGGCTCGTCCGGCCAGGCGGGCCACAATCTGCGGATCGCTCTGACCGGCGCGGTTGCTCTCGGCGATCACCTGGCCCTCAACCACCTCGCTCTCAGGTTCGACCGTCACGACGTAGCCTTCCGGCACCACATACTCGTCGGTGTACACCTCGGTGGCCACGACGCGCAGGGTGCGCACACCCTCTTCATCTTTGGAGATATGCACCACACCGTCAATCTCGGCCAGCAAGGCCTTGCCCTTGGGCACACGGGCCTCGAAGATCTCCTGCACACGCGGCAAGCCCTGGGTGATATCATCGGCGGAGGCCACACCGCCGGTGTGGAAGGTGCGCAGGGTCAACTGCGTGCCCGGCTCGCCGATGGACTGGGCGGCGATGATGCCCACCGCCTCGCCAATGTCCACCAGCTTGCCCGTAGCCAGATTGCGCCCGTAGCACAACCGGCAGATCCCGTGCTCGGCCTGGCAATTCAGCGGCGACCGCACATAGACCGAGGTTATACCCTTAGCAACGAGCAGCGCGGCCAGTTCCTCATCGATCTCCTGGTTGCGTTCGGCCAGCACCTCGCCCGTCTCGGCATCAACGATCGGGGCGGCCAGCACGCGCCCGATCATGCGCACCTGCAGTCGCTCCATCAACTCGTCATCATCGGCGGCGTGGAGCCATGTGCCGTCTTCCGTGCCGCAATCCTCGATGGTGACGATCACGTCCTGGGCCACGTCCACCAGGCGCCGGGTGAGGTACCCGGCGTCGGCGGTGCGCAGAGCGGTATCGGCCAGACCCTTGCGCCCGCCGTGGGTCGAAACGAAGTAGTCGAGCACCGAGAGACCTTCGCGGAAGTTGGCCTTGATCGGCAACTCGATGATCCGCCCGGTCGGATCGGACATCAGTCCACGCATACCGGCCATCTGGGAGATCTGGTTAATATTGCCGCGCGCGCCCGAGGTGGACATCATCGCCACCGGCCCGAAGGGGTTCAGATTCTCCTTGACGGCGCTAATCGTCTGCTTCGTGGCCTCCTGCCAGATCCGCACCACCTCCTGGTAGCGCTCCTCTTCGGTGATCAGACCGCGGCGGAACTGCTTCTCCACATCAAGGACCGCGGCCTCGGCTTCGCGCACGATGTCGTACTTCCTGGTGGGCACTTCGATATCATCAATGCCGATGGTCATACCGCCAAGCGTGGCGTACTTGAAGCCCAGGGCCTTGATCATATCGGCCTGTTGGGCCGTCTTCTCCGAGCCATAAATACGCGCCAGTTCGTCGCGGGACTTGTTGCCGTGGGCCGCGCGGACCTCATCGAGATCGGCCTCGCTGAGGTTCTTCAGGCTGGTGTAATACTGATAGCAGTCGGCGATGATCTCCTTCAGCCCCTTCTTATCGACCAGGCGGTTGCGGAAGCGCAAGGGCGGCAACAACTGGTTATTGAGCAACACGCGTCCGATGGTCGTCTCGAGCAGCATACGCGGCGTCCCATCCTCGGCGGGAGGCAGCGCGCGCATCTGCTCGGCGCGGTCATTCTTGCCCGACAGCGTGCCCTCCATGCGGATCCAGATCGGGGCCTGGATATCCACCAGGCCCTTGTCGTAGGCCAGCATGGCTTCATCAATCGAGGCGAACTTCTTGCCGCTGCCTCTGGCCCCATCGCGCACCATGGTGAGGTAATAGCACCCCAGCACAATGTCCTGCGAAGGGGTGATGATCGGGTCGCCGTGGGCCGGGCTGAGCAAATTGTACTTGCTCAGCATGCGCGTGCGCGCCTCCTCCTGGGCCTTGCGCGAGAGGGGCACATGCACGGCCATCTGGTCGCCGTCGAAGTCGGCATTGAACGCGGCGCAGACGAGCGGGTGCAACTGGATGGCCGACCCCTCGATCAATTTCGCCTCGAAGGCCTGGATCGACAGCCGGTGCAGCGAGGGCGCCCGGTTGAGCAGCACCAGGTAGTCCTGAATCACCTCTTCGAGCACGTCCCACACTTCCGGGCGCACGCGCTCGACAATGCGCTTGGCGCTCTTGATATTATGGGCGAAGCCCTTTTCGACCAGGCGGCGCATCACGAAGGGCTTGAACAGCTCGAGGGCCATCTTCTTGGGCAGGCCGCACTGGTGCAGCGCCAGGTTGGGGCCGACCACGATCACCGAGCGGCCCGAGTAATCAACGCGCTTGCCCAGCAGGTTCTGGCGGAAGCGACCCTGCTTGCCCTTGAGCATATCGCTCAGGCTCTTGAGGCGGTGCTTGCCCTTGCCCGACACGGCGCGCCCGCGGCGGCCATTGTCAATCAGGGCGTCCACGGCCTCCTGGAGCATGCGCTTCTCGTTGCGCACGATGATTTCGGGCGCGTTCAGCTCCATCAGGCGCTTGAGGCGATTGTTGCGGTTGATCACCCGGCGGTACAGGTCGTTGAGGTCGCTGGTTGCGAAGCGCCCGCCGTCGAGTTGCACCATGGGCCGCAGATCCGGGGGGATGACCGGCAGCACGGTGAGGATCATCCACTCGGGGCGGTTGCCGCTCTTGCGGAAGGCCTCGACCACGCGCAGGCGCTTGGTGGCCTTTTTGCGCCGCTGGCCCTGGGTGGTCTGGATCTCCAGTTGCAACTCCTCGGCCAGCCGGTCAAGGTTGACCGTGCGCTCGATCAACTCGCGCACGGCGCCGGCGCCCATATCGGCGCGGAAGACGCCGGGGGCGATATCGCGGAGCTGGCGGTACTCCATCTCGGTGAGGATGCGGCAGACCTTCAGGCTGTCGAGCTGATCGAGCTTCTCCTTCTCCTCACGCACCAGTTGATCCAGTTCGCGCTGCAGGCGCTCGTGGAGCTTCTCCTGTTCCTGGGTGGCCTCATACTCCTTGCGCTCGCGCTCGGCGTCGGTGTACAACTCCGCGTCGGCCAGCTCGCGCTGGCGGCGGGACTCGAGCGCATCAAGCTCCTGATCGACCAGTTCATCGAGCTGATCGAGCACGCGGTCAGAGATCGTCTCGCCTTCCTCGACGATCACCGTGCCACGAAAGGTTACATCCTCATCAGCCGGCTCGCCGCTCAGTTCCTCGAGGCGCTCGCGCAACTTCTCGGCCTCGGCGACGATCTCCTCGCGCAGGCGCTTGTAATCCTCCTCGATCCGGCGCTGGGTCGAGACCTGGGCGCTCTCCATGCCCCCAAGGTCCTGGGTGAGCAACGTGGACAGTTCGATGCGCTTCTCCTCGGCCTGGCGCTGCAACTTCTCGCGCTTCTCGGCATATTCGGCCTGGATCTGCTCACGGGTGAACTGACGCATATCCTCCTTCACCTCGACGATCACATACGAGGCGAAGTAGAGCACCCGCTCCAGGTTGCGCGGCGAAATATCGAGCAGCAGGCCAAGGCGGCTCGGCGTGCCCTTCACGAACCAGATGTGGCTCACCGGCGAGGCCAGGTTGATATGCCCCATCCGATCGCGGCGCACCTTGGCGCGGGTAACCTCGACGCCGCATTTATCGCAGACCACGCCCTTGTAGCGGACGCGCTTGTACTTGCCGCAGTAGCATTCCCAGTCCTTCGTCGGACCAAAGATGCGTTCACAGAATAAACCATCACGCTCAGGTTTGAGCGTGCGGTAATTAATGGTTTCAGGTTTGGTGACTTCACCGTGCGACCAGCCCCTGATGTCCTCGGGCGAGGCCAGGCTGATGCGAATCGCATTGAAATCGTTGATCTCGAGCATTGGGCTCACTCCTCTGGCGGCGGATACGCCGCAAAGCGCGCGCAGCGCTCTGGTGCTAGTGCCACGGAGCGTTCACGAGAGGGCGCGGCCCTCCCGCACCTTCCCGGGGGCGGGGGGGTGGGGAAACCCGGTTTCCCCACCCCCCTGGGGCCTATGTTCACGTCAGCCGTCCATGCGGCTCCGCCGCACACCGACGGGATGAAAACAGGTTGTTCCTGGGAGGGTTACGCCCTCCCACCGGGTGGGGGGATGGGGAAACCCGGTTTCCCCATCCCCCTGCGTGAGGGCGAGACCCTTCCGCGGGCGGGGGCGTGGGGAAACCCGGTTTCCCCACTCCCCTGGGGCCTATGTTCACGTCAGGGGAGGGTTTGGGAGCGCGTTGCCTCCCAAACCCTCCATTCCGGCAGGGGCGACAGGGAACCCGGGGTTGCCGATCATCAGAACTCCCCGCGCTCCATCCCCGACAGGTTAATGCCATCGAGGGCGGCCATATCGCCGTCGATATCGTCGGTGAGTTCCACCGGCTTCTCGTCTTCGCTCAACACCTCGACGCTCAAGCCGAGGGACTGCAGTTCCTTGATCAG
>DAOTYR010000503.1:0-1855 GCA_034434655.1 Chloroflexaceae bacterium | reverse complement strand
CGCATCGCGTCTCCGCGGGCAAGATGCCCGCGCTCCCAGCCTATGTTCACCTCAGCCGTCCATGCGGCTCCGCCGCACAACGCCGCAATGAACATACGGTTGTTCTTGGGAGGGCTGCGCCCTCCCAAACCCTCCCGCGGGTGGGGGAACGGGGAAACCCGGTTTCCCCACACCCCTCGCCGAGGGCTTATGTTCACGTTAGCCGTCCATGCGATTCGCGCACACCGCCCGATGAACATCGCCTGGGAGCGCGGGCGGCCCGCCCGCGGCGCGTCTCCGCGGGCACGGTGACTGCCCCCCTCCCCAGCCCTCCCCCCGCTGGGAGGAGGGAGTCCGGCGCCTCCCCCCAGCGGGGGGAGGTTAGGAGGGGGGGAGGTTAGGAGGGGGGGCAGCGCCGCATGCGCGTAGGTGAGCAGCCTATGTTCACGGTAGCCGTCCATGCGCCTCCGCCGCACACCGACGGGATGAAAATAATTCTTGGGAGGGCGTCGCCTTCCCAAACCCTCCCACGGGGTGAGGAGATGGGGAAACCCGGTTTCCCCACGCCACTGCGTGCGGGCTACGCCCTCCCAAACCCTCGCACCGGGTGGGGGTATGGGAAACCTGGTTTCCCCATCCCCCTGCTCGAGGGCTGCGCCCTCTCACACCCTCCCGCGGGCGGGGGTATGGGAAACCTGGTTTCCCCATCCAACCGGAGGGCAAGCGCGCGTCACCCGCCCGCGGCGAAGCGCAGCATGGCCAGCCCCGCCACGACCAGCAAGGTGGGGACCAGGGCGATACACGCGGGGCGGGCAAGCTGGCGCAGCGCGGTAACCCGGCGAGTATAGCCTGACCCCACGGCCGCCAGCAGCAGGAACATGGTGAACAGTTCGGCGATGATCCCCGCCACGCCCAGCAACGCCAGCGGCCAGTAGAGCGCATCCAGGCCGCTGTAGATGGCCATCACCAGCAGCCCGTTGAGCGACAGCAAGGCGCCAAGGCCGCGCCAGTCGAGCACGGGGCGCTCCATCTCGGCGTCGGCGCGCAGGGCGCGGTTGAAGACGAACAGAATGATCGGCGTCAGCGCGATGCCGAACAAGACGCCGGTGATGGTGCGCAGGTCGTTGCGGGGCAGATAGAAGTAGGCCCGCCCCGTATCCTCCAGCACCGAGTTGATCCCATCGCCGAGCATCGCCAGGGCGCCCAGGGCCAGCACCGCCAGGAGTGGGCGGGCCGGCAGGGCCGCGGCCCGTCCATACCCGCGGGCGAACAGGTAGCCCAGGCTGAGCAGATAACTGCTGTAGATGCCCGCGTTGCGCGCGCAGAGCGGCAGGGGCCGTTCGCCGACGAAGACCAGGTGCTTCTGGGCCACCAGGCCATGGACGGCGGCATAGAGCTTCCACTCGAGCGTGGCGCCCGGCCAGAGCGCGAAGGTGAGCGCACTAGCGCCGATCAGCGCCAGAAAGGTCAGTTCCCAGAACCGATCGCGTCGCCCGGCGGCGGCGCGCTGCGCCTGCGCGCGTCGCTCCGCGATCCGCGCGCGGGCCAGTTCCAGGATTTCATCGGGGCGTGGAGGCGTCATAGCTGAATATAGCCGCCTTAACGTGAACATAAGCTCTCGGAGAGGGGTGTGGGGAAACCCGGTTTCCCCACACCCCCGCCCGCAGGAGGGTGTGAGAGGGCGCAGCCCGCGAGCAGAGGGATGGGGAAACCGGGTTTCCCCATCTCCTCACCCCGTAGGAGGGTGTGGGAGGGCGACGCCCTCCCAGGAAGTATGTTCATCCCGTCGGTGTGCGGCGGAGCCGCATGGACGGCTGGAGGGGAAAGGGGAAACCAGGTTGCCCCTTCCCCCTGCACGGATGGGCCGCTGGCCCCC
>DAOTYR010000502.1:0-19601 GCA_034434655.1 Chloroflexaceae bacterium | reverse complement strand
GGAGGGCTGCGCCCTCCCAGGAACAACCCTATGTTTATCGCGGCGTTGTGCGGCGCGAGCCGCATGGACGGCTGACGTGAACATAGGCTCTCGAAGAGGGGTGTGGTGGGGAAACCGGGGTTCCCCACGCCCCCGCCCCGCAGGGGGATGGGGAAACCGGGGTTCCCCATTCCCCCACCCGCGGGAGGGTCTGGGAGGGCGCAGCCCTCCCAGGAACAACCGTATGTTCATTGCCGCGTTGTGCGGCGCAGCCGCATGGACGGCTGACGTGAACATAAGCCCTCGGCGTTTCCCCACATCCCGCCCGCGGGAAGGTGGGAGGGCCAACGTGGCACCGCGCCACGTCACCGTCGCCGTTGCACCGATTGTGAGAGGACCACCAGGGTAATCGAGAGCGCCAGCATCAGGGTAGAGATAGCATTGATCTCGGGCGTCACGGCGCGACGCACCTTATTGTACACCTCGACCGGCAGCAGCGAGGTGCCAGGCCCCGAGAGGAACAGGCTGATGATGAAGTCATCGAGCGAGAGGGTGAAGGCCAGCAAAGCCCCGCCGATGATGCCGGGAAGGATGAGCGGAAAGGTCACCCGCCAGAAGATGTTCCAACTGTTGGCGCCTAGATCGGCGGCGGCCTCTTCCAGGCGCCGGTCGAAGTTCTTGAGGCTGGTGCGCACCACCACAACCACGAATGAGACGCTGAAGGCGATATGGCCGATAATCACCGTGGTCAGGCTGCGACGCAGCGTCTCACCGCTGAGCAGGCGGATCAGGTCAAAGGCCAGCGCCGAGAAGGCCAGCAGCGCCACCGCCATCACGATCTCGGGAATCACGATCGGGAGGTAGATCAAAGTATCCACGCTGGTTCGTCCACGAAAGCGGTAACGCTCCAGGGCCATTGCCAGCAGCGTACCCAGCACGGTCGCGACGAAGGTGGAGACCAGCGCCACATACAGCGTATTCACCGTCGCGCCCATCAGGCGCTCGTTGGCGAACAGGCGCGCGTACCAGTCGAGGGTGAAGCCGGTCCAGCGCACGCCGAACTGGTCGCGGGTGAAGGAGAAAAGCACCAGAATGGCGATCGGCAGGTAGAGGAAGAGGTAAATGAGCACCGCGCAGGCCATGAGGGCCAGGCCGCCCCAGGTCAGGCGGCCCTGTTCGAGCGCCGGACGGGCGGCCCGGCGCGGCTCCGCGGCGGTCGAGGTAGCTTCGATCATCGCTCCTCCTCCGTAGTGGCGCGGAAGTAGATCAGGATGAGCACGAGCAGCACCAGCATCATGGCCATGGCCATGGCCGAGCCGAGGGGCCAGTTGGGCGGGTTCGAGCGCAGGAAGAGCCGCTGGATCAGGTTGCCCAGGTAATCAACTTTGGCCCCGCCGAGCAGTTCACTGACGACGAACTGCCCGATGGTGGGGATGAAGACCAGCACCGAGCCGGCGGCGACCCCCGGCATAGTCATTGGCAGCATGACGCGCCAGAACGCCCGGCGCTTGCTGGCACCCAGGTCAGCGGCGGCTTCCATCAGGGTAAAGTCGAAGCGATCGAGCGCCGCATAGATCGGCAGTACCATAAAGGGCAATTCGCCGTAGACCAGGCCGAGCAACGTCGCGCCCTCGGTGTTGAGCAGGGTCAGCGGAGGCAGGCCGAGGCTGCTCAGGGCGCCGTTGATCAGGCCATTGTTGGCCAGGATGATCTGCCAGGCGTAGATGCGCACCAGAAAGTTCGTCCAGAACGGAATGAGCACCAGAAAGAGCAGCGCCGTGCGCCAGCGGGGCGGCTGGCGCACGATGAAGAGCGCCAGGGGATAGCCGAGCAGCAGACAGATCACCGTCGTGAGGACGCTGATCCAGATGGAACGCAGGTAGGCATTGACATAGATCGAGCGCGTGAACAGGTCAATATAATTGCCGAGCGTGAATTGCCAGAGGATATTGCCCCTTGGACCATTGGTCATGAAACTGTAGACCAGAATAATCACCAGGGGCAGGGCAAAGAAGAGAATGAGCCAGAGCAGGCCCGGCGTCAACAGGGCGGCCAGCGTCCGCTGCTCGCGTCGCTGCCGCTCACGCTCCAGAGCATTGAGGGCCATCGGCAAGCTCCTACTCGGTAAGGACGAGGGCATTATCGGGCGGACAGACCAGCACGGCCGGCTCGCCGGGCTGCCAGTAGGCGTCCCGATCGAGGGTGCTGAGCGTGTTCTGCTCCCAGACGTCAAAGGTGCGCTGATCGTTGAGGCGCACGGTAATGCGCGTGTCGCTGCCGATGTAGCTGACCAGTTCGACCCGCACGGGTAGCGCGAAGGCGTGCCCGGCGCGGGCGTCGCCGGGGGCGAGCAGCAGGGCCTTCTCGGGGCGGATGGAGAGCACCGCCGGCGCCCCGACCCGCACCGGTCGCGGCGTGACGCCGCGCAGGCGCAGGCCATCGGACGTCTCGATCGTGGCGGCGTTGGCGCCGTTTTCGATCACCTTTCCGGCAATAAAGTTGGTCTCGCCGATGAAATCGGCCACGAAGCGGCAGGTAGGACGCTCGTAGATCTCGGTGGGAGAACCGATCTGCAGCACTTTGCCCTGGCTCATCACGGCGATACGATCGGACATGGTCAGGGCCTCTTCCTGATCGTGGGTAACGAAGATGAAGGTAATGCCGACGCGCCGTTGCAGGCTTTTCAGTTCGATCTGCAACTCCTTGCGCAGTTTCTGGTCCAGCGCGCCAAGCGGCTCGTCGAGGAGCAACACCTCAGGCTGGTTGATCAGCGCGCGGGCCAGGGCGACCCGCTGCTGCTGGCCGCCGGACAACTGCCGGGGGCGCCGGTCGGCGAAGCCGCTCAGCCGCACCTGTTCCAGGGCTTCCCGCACCCGCGCGGCGATCTCGTCTTTGGGGCGGCGCTTCATCTCCAGGCCAAAGGCCACATTCTGCGCGACCGTCAGGTGGGGGAAGAGCGCGTATGACTGGAACACCGTGTTCACCGGGCGCCGGTGGGGCGGGATAGTTGCCATCTCGCGACCGTGGATCACGATCGAGCCGCTGCTCGGGTATTCGAAACCGGCAATCATGCGTAAGGTCGTGGTTTTGCCACAGCCGCTCGGCCCGAGCAGGGAGAAAAACTCGCCGTCGCCGATCTCAAGCGAAACATGGTCCACGGCGGCGATGTCGCCAAAACGTTTGACAACGTCGTGCAGTTCGACCGCGTTGGTGGTGCTCAACCCTGACGATCCTCCATAGCAGAAAAGTCGCATCAATGATGCGACAGGCGTGCGACACTGCTGGGGCGCGTTCCGGGGAACTTTTTTGAGTATACCATGGTTTTTCGGCGCCTCGCGGCCACGTCAGCCGTCCATGCGGCTGGCGCCGCAGCCCGACGGGATGAACCTACTTCCTGGGAGGGCTACGCCCTCCCAAACGCTCCCGCGGGCGGGGGCGTGGGGCAACCGGGTTGCCCCCCTCCCAGCCTCCCCCCGCTGGGGGGAGGAGCCCGGTTCCCTCCCCCGGCGGGGGAGGGTGAGGGAGGGGGCGGTGTCATTGGAAGGGCTGCGCCCTCCCAAACCCTCCCGCGGGTGGGGGAATGGGGAAACCCGGTTTCCCCATTCCCCTGCGGGGCGGGGGCGTGGGGCAACCCGGTTTCCCCACACCCCTCGCCGAAGGCTTATGTTCACGGTAGACATACAGGCACACCCGGTTTCGTATGGGTTCACTTTCCGCCTGGGAGCGAGGGCAGCTTGCCTTCGTAGCCGCGACGAGGGCGGGACGCCCGCGCTCCCAGGCGCGTGGGTTACCCCAGGTGTGAACAATTATCCGGTCTCCCCATGTTCAAGATAACAGACAGGTATGCTACAATACTGCCCATTCCGGGAAGCGCTTGTGATCGGCGCGTGTTTCTTCCAGGTGGAGGCGCAGATGGACGAACTGATAGAACAGGTCACCCGGGCCATCGCCGCCCTGCCCGGAATGCCCGCCAGTTCGCCCCTGCCACGCGTCGCGCCCATGGCCTCGGATACGCCGCTTGCCGGCATGATTGATCACACCCTGCTCAGACCTGAGGCAACCCCCGCCCAGATCGAGGCCCTGTGCGACGAGGCCATGCGCTATCGTTTCGCCAGCGTGTGCGTGAATCCCGCCTATGTCCCCCTCTGCGCCCGGCTGCTGCGCTCAACCCCGGTGGCGGTGGGCACCGTCATCGGGTTTCCGCTGGGCGCAACCACCACCAAGACCAAGGTCTTCGAGGCGACCCAGGCGATCGGCAATGGCGCGCGCGAGCTTGACATGGTCATCAACGCCGGCTGGCTCAAGGCCGGCGATTACGGGGCCGTCGCCGAGGATCTCCACGCGGTGGTTGAAGCCGCGCACGCCCAACAGGTGCTGGTCAAGGTGATCATCGAAACCGCGCTGCTCACCGACCGCGAGAAGGTGGCGGCATGCGCCCTGGCGGCGCGGGTTGGCGCGGATTTCGTCAAGACCAGCACGGGGTTCCTGGGCAGGGGCGCCAGCACCGCCGATGTGGCCCTGATGCGGCGGGTCGTTGGCCCCGCCATGGGCGTGAAAGCTTCGGGCGGCATCCGCACCCTTGCCGACGCCCAGGCGCTGATCGCCGCCGGCGCTGACCGCATCGGCACCAGTTCCGGCGTGGCAATCGTGCAAGCCGCCGAGGGCGCGGGCTGAGCGCTCGCCCGGCAGGTGGGGCCGTGGGGAAGCCTGGCTTCTCCATCCCCCCCGCCCGCCGGCGAGATGGACGGATGCGGTGGGAGGGCGAAGCCCGCCCGGCAACACGGCAATCCATCATGTACCAGGTTGACAAGCCACCAGGACGGTACGGCCCTTACTGTGGTTCAAGCGAGGATTGCAAGCAGAGGAGGTAGCCTTGAGCATCCTGATCGACGCGAACACCCGGCTGCTGGTGCAGGGCATCACCGGCAAAGAGGGCGAGTTCCACACCCGGGCGATGATGGCCTACGGCACCAACGTGGTGGCCGGGGTAGTCCCGGGACGCGGCGGCCAGCACGCCATTGACGGCCAGGTGCCGATGTTCAACACGGTGAAGCAGGCCGTGCAGGCCACCGGGGCCAACTGTTCGGTGATCTATGTGCCCGCCGCCTTCGCGCCTGATGCCGTTCGCGAAGCTGCCGCCGCCGGCATTCCCCTGATCGTCTGCATTACCGAGGGCATCCCGGCCCTCGATATGGTGAGCACCTACGCCTTCGTTCAGGAGTGTGGCGCCCGCCTGGTGGGGCCAAACTGCCCCGGCCTGCTCACCCCTGGCGGGGCCAAGGTGGGCATCATCCCCGGCAACATCGCCACCCCCGGCCCCGTCGGCGTGGTCAGCAAGTCGGGCACCCTCACCTACGAGGCGGTGGACGCCCTGACCCGCATCGGCCTGGGCCAGAGCACGATTGTCGGCATTGGCGGCGACCCGATTATCGGCACCAGTTTCATTGATGTGCTGGAGTTGTTCCAGGCCGACCCGCAAACCGAGGCGATCGTGCTGATCGGTGAGATCGGCGGCGACGCGGAGATCCAGGCCGCGCGCTACATCGCGGCGCACGTCACCAAGCCCGTGGTCAGCTTCATCGCCGGCCAGACGGCGCCCGAAGGCAAGCGCATGGGTCACGCCGGGGCGATTATCAGCGGCGGCGAGGGCACCGCCCAGGAGAAGATCAAGGCCCTGGAGGCGGTTGGCGTCAAGGTGGCCCGCCTGCCCACCGACATTGCCCAGCTCGTCAAAGATGTGATGAGCGCCGGTGTAGCATAAGGGCAACCTGCTGCGCGTCCCGTCGGGGCGACACGGTGTTCGCCCCGACACGGGACCCCTATCACCCCAACGGAACGCGCAACTCGACGGTTGTGCCGTGGCCCTGCTCGGACTTGATGCGCAGGTCGCCGCCGATCAACCGCGCCCGCTCCTTCATGTTCAACAGCCCCAGGCTGCCACGATTGGCGTAAATCGCCTCAACCGCGGCCAGATTGAAGCCCCGTCCTCGGTCACGCACGCTGGCGACGAACATGCCTTCTTCTTCGTACAGATAGATGGTGATTGTGTCGCTGCGGGCATGCTTCCGCGCGTTGTTCACCGCCTCCTGAATGATGATGAAGATCGCGGTTTCTTTCTCCGGGGCCAGGCGCGGCATATGCGGCGGGGCCTCCAGCCGCAACTGGATGCCGCCGCCCGAGGGGTCGCGCCAGCGCTCGACGTACTGCTGCAGGGTGGGAAGGAGGCCCTGGGTCTCCAGGCCCAGCGGGCGCAGTTCAAACAACAGGGTGCGGATGTCGTGGGTCGTCTTGTTGACCAGTTCCGCCAGGGTGTCGAGTTCATCAGGCACGCGTTCGGGCATGGCGCGGAACAGTTTCTTGATGAACTCGATGTTCATAGCGATCGCGGCGATGCTCTGGGCGGGGCCATCGTGCAGATCACGGGCGATTGCGTGGCGCACCTCGGCCTCTTTGTGGAGCAGGCGATCGTGTTCCTGCTTCAGGCTCTGATAGAGACGCGCGTTTTCGATGGCGATTGCCGCCTGCGCGGCCAGGGTGGTCAGCAACTGCAGGTCCTGTTCCGTGAAACCCCGCCCATCGATCTTGTTCAGCAACTGCATCGCGCCGATGGTGCGTTCCTTCAGGCGCATCGGCACGCAGGCGATCGAACGGGTCACGAAGTCGGCTTCGCGACCGATGGTGTCGTACCAGCGGCTGTCCTGCTCCACATCGTTGACGATCTGTCCCACGCCGTGGGTCACCACCCAGCCGGCAATGCCGCGATCGGCGGGCATGCGGTAGATGCGCTGCTCATGGGGCAGTTCCAGCACCAGTTCATTGGCGGCTTCATCGAGCAGGAAGATCGAGCAGCGCTCGGCGCCGACAACCGGCGGCACGCGCAGCTTGATGTCGTTGAGCAGGCTGGGCAGATCCAGATTGACCGCCAGCGACTGGCCGATCTCGTACAGCAGGTGCAATTCGCGCAGATCGCGTTCGGCCCGGCGCAGCATGGCGATTTTGTCGGCTTCGCCGCCGATGGCCCGCACCAGCAGCACCAGCAGGTCTTCGTCGAGTGGCGGGGCGCCCTCCCGGCCCTCGGCATCCTGGCCTTCCACTACCAGGTGCAGGAGACCGACGCCCTGACTGCCGCTCTGCAGGGGCAACTCGATCAGATCGCGCCCATCGTCAAGGGAATAACTCCCGACGATCGGCTCGCCGCCCTCGGCGCGGCGGGTGAAGCCCTGCCGCGCCTGTTCGATCAAGGTGCGCGCTTCTTCGTCGAGCGGTCCCTGCGTGTAGCGCACCATTTCGCCATAGGGGCTAACGTAGAGGAGCGCGCCGGCGCGAGCGGGCCAGAAGGAAATCAGGCGTTCGAGCGACGCGGCGAGCAGGTCGGTGACATCGTGATGCCCGCCCGCGATCAGCAACTGGCTGAGGGTCTCGAGCTGGCGCTGGTTGATGGCGATGGGTGACATACGGTACCTCGCGGATGGCGATGTAATGGTTTCGTAACTGTACCCTATTGGTGTAACCGCTGTCAACCGGGCGCGAGCGAAACCGGGCTACGTCAACGTCCGGTTGATCCTCCGCGCCGTGGGCGTAACCGACGGGATGAACATCCTTCCTGGGAGGGCGCAGCCCTCCCAAACCCTCCCACCGGGTGGGGGGCTGGGGAAACCCGGTTTCCCCATCCCCCTGCGCAAGGTCTGCGCCCTCACCTTCCCGGGGGCGGGGGTGTGGGGAAACCCGGTTTCCCCACACCCCTCGCCGAGAGCGTATGTTCACGTTAGGCGCAGCCCCGCGTATAATGGTGCCAGGAACATCCCCCTGTGTCTGGCAGGCGCCGATGGCCGCTGAACTGGTGCGTGTTGCCGCCCTGGACGATGTACCGCCGGGACGGCTGTTGTATGTGGAGGTAGACGGTCTTCCCATCGCCCTGGCGAATGTGGGAGGGACGATCTACGCCTTTGGGGATAGTTGCCGCCACGAAGGCGGCCCCCTTTCGACTGGCGTGCTGATCGGCGCGACCATCACCTGCCCCTGGCATGGCTGGGCCTACGATGTGCGCACAGGCAAAAGCATCGTCCCGCCCATCGGATTGCGTATTCCCACCTATCCCGTCACCCTGCGCGATGGCGAGATCTTTGTCGCCATTGATTGGGGCGGGTAAGTGGCGCATCCGCCAGATCGGGCAGGGGCGCGGCGAGGCCGCGCCTCCCGGTCCCCCCGTTCCGCCTACGGCGGCAGACCCCTGCTGTCTGTGCCAGAGCGCGCCCCCGCCGCGGGCGAGACCATAATACGGAGGGCCGCGCAGCGAAACTACGTCTCAGGCCATGGACAGACCATCCCCCGCAACATTCCGTCTCCTTCCCGCGTCGTACGGGCAGACGGATGGACCCGCGGGCCGCCTGTCCGGCCCCCCGGGTGGGGCTGGGGAAACCCGGTTTCCCCATACCCCTGCGCAAGGGCTGCGCCCGCCCCCACCCTCCCACCGGGTGGGGGGCTGGGGAAACCCGGTTTCCCCAGCCCCTTGCTTGAGGGCGCAGCCCTCCCAGACCCTCCCACCGGGTGGGGGGCTGGGGAAACCCGGTTTCCCCATACCCCTGCCCAAAACCGGGCCCTGGCCATCTGCGGCCGCAAGCGCAGCTTGCAAGTATATTGAGAGGAGCGAAACGATGAATGGCAAACGCATTACTCGCAGCCGCGGCGACCGGCTGATCGCCGGGGTTGCCAGCGGTCTGGCGGCATATTTCGGGATCGATCCGTTGTTTGTGCGGATCGGGTTCGTGATCCTGTCGCTATTCAATGGCGTGGGCGTGATCCTCTATCTGGCCCTGTGGCTGATCGTACCGAATGAGGACAGCCTCAGCGAAGGCCGCGCGACGGTGCGGGAGGCCGTGGCCGAGATGCGCGCCCTGGTCGAGGATCTGATTGCCCGCCTGCGCGGCGTGATGCAGCGCTAACTGCTTCCTCACTGAACTGCAGGGTCGCAGGGAGGGCGTGCCCTCCCTAAAAAACCTTGTTCGGCATGGTTCAAAACCTGCGGTATGCGTGCGCTTGACAGTCTGGCGAGGAGGTGCAGCACCGTTCGTCACACCCGGTCACGCAGGCATGGTTGACCGATCCTCACACTTCCGCTATCCTGCAGACCACCATGAAGTCGCCCCATCGCCTGCTTGCGCTGATCCTCCTGATGCTGGCGGCGTGCGCCGCGCCACCGCCCATGCCGACCGCGTCTCCGCCGGCCACTCCCGTGGCCGTTCGCTCCTCGACCCCGGTCCCTCGGCCCACGGCAACACCTCTCCCGTCGCCCGCGCCTACAATGACCACGGTGGCGCTTCCGTCGCCGCGCGATCCCCTTTTCGATCCGCGCCGGCTCAGCTATGCGCACAACTTCAATGGCCCGGACATCCAGGCGTTCCTCGAAGCGCGCGGCAGCCCGCTGGCGAGCGCGCGCTTTCAGATCGGCGACCGTTCCCATTCCTTCAGCGAAGTGCTGGTGGGCCTGAGCAGTCTCTACAGCCTCAACCCGCGCCTGCTGCTCGCCCTCCTCGATCTGCAGAGCGGCCTGGTAAGCAGTCGTAGCGCCAGTTCCGAGCAACTGGCCTGGGCCATGGGCTACCGTGGCGATCAGGGTAGCCGGCGCGGGCTTTACAACCAGCTTCGCTGGGCCGCCCGCGAACTCCGCTGGGCCATCCGCGATTACACCATTCACGGCCCCGGCGCGCTGCCGCCGCTGACCTTCGCCGATGGGTCGCGCCAGGAGGTGGCCGCCGATCTTCCCTTCAGCCGCTACGTGCTGGCGCGGGTGCTGGCGCCCACGCTGTCTCCCGGCAGCCTGGGAGTGCGCCTCGACGGCCTGGTGACGAGCTACGCGCGCCTCTTCGACGACCCGCGCGTTCCGCCCGATGATTGGCCCGCGCCCGCCCGGCCCTTTCTGACGCGGCCCATGGAAGGTTCATTTCCCGTTACTTCCTTTTTCGACCACGACACGCCCTTCCTGCACAAGAACGGTTCGCTGGTAACCTACTGGGGCCGGGCCGAAACCGATCTCGCCTTTGCCTACGATGGGCACACCGGCTGGGATTACGCCATGCGGCCCCCCGATAAGGTCCTGGCCGCTGCCGCCGGCGTGGTGACCTTCGCCGGCAACTCCGACGACGGCTGCGGCGCGCCGGCTCGCGCCGTCATCGTTGACCACGGCAACGGCTACCGCACCCTCTACTGGCACCTCGCCAGCATCGCCGTCACCGCCAGCCAGCCCGTGGCCCGCGGCGACGCGCTCGGCGTCGCCGGCGAGAGCGGCTGCGCCTTCGGCCCGCACCTGCACTTCCAGGTGCAATACCTGGGGCGGGACGTGGACCCCTACGGCTGGTGCGGCGCCGAACCCGATCCCTGGGCGCGCGCTCCGGCGGGACAGGTAAGCGTCTGGCTCTGGGAAGATATGCCGTCACCCTGTGGCCCGCCCCCGCCAGGGGTGATTGTGGTAGACGACGGCGGACCCGGTTTCAGCAGCGCCGGCGCCTGGCAGACGCACGACGTGGGCTACGGCGGCGGCTCGCGCTTCGCGGCAGGCAGCTTCGCCGGCAGCGCGGCGCGTCCCTGGCGCGCCGCCGCCTTGCGCGCCCCGGTGGTGGCGGTCTGGCGCCCCGCCTTGCCGGGCGCCGGGCGCTACCGCGTGCTGGCCTACGTGCCCTTCGCGCTCAACGGCCTCGACGAAACCCGCGAGGCGCGCTACCTCGTGCGCCATCGCGACGGCGAGAGCCTGGTAGTGGCCAATGTGGAACGCGAGCGTAACTGGTGGGTCGATCTGGGGAGCTATGACCTGGACCCACGCACCGCGCTGGTTAGCACCAGCACCCTGGCCGGCGACGACCGCCGGGGCGTGTGGGTCGATGCCGTCGCCTTCGTGCCCGTTGAGTAGGGGGCGTGGGGAAACTCCCCACGCCCCCGCCCGCGGGAGGCTTTGCCTCCCCGCATCCCTCCACCGCGCACGTCCTGTCACTGACTGCTGAACATCACGTCCCTGCGCGACAGGGCATAGATGGAGAGACCCAGCAGCGAGGCGAGCAACAGGGCCTGGGCCAGCAGATTGGCAAAAGCCGTTGGCGTGCTGTAATCGCGGGTCACCGCCAGTTGGAAGCCGTAAAACGCCGGCACCAGCGGGCTGCCCACCAGGGCTTGCACTGCCCGCAACAGCGCCCGGCCGGCCTCGGGCAGCGCTTCGAGCAGCACGCCGCCGATGAAGTTGCTCGAAAAAGCCAGGGCAATCAGGCCGAGCACCAGCAGGCGCCAGCCGGTTGAGAGAACGAGTGGCGAGAGCAGCAGCATCAACGCCGCGAGCAACCCGATATTGAGGAACAGGGGCAAGCTGCCGAGAAGCCAGTCGCCCAGGCTCAGATCGACCGGCGGGTTCAACAGCGCCGCGCCGAGGCTCAGCAGACCGTAGGCGCCGATCACGATGGCGCAGGCGCTCAGGAAGAGACCCAGCAGGTAGGTGCCGCGTCCGATTCCGTGCGCGAGCGGCACGTAGCTCTGGGGACGGTCGCCCAGGCCTATGATGATCGCCGTGGTATACAGGGCCAGCACCGGGGTGAAGATCCCCAGCGCGCTAAAGAAATACTGCGCATCCATCGGGCGACGGAGAAACACGAAATACATCGCGAGGGTGGCGACAATTTCAATCGCGACACGACCCGAGCGCAGGTATTCTAGCAACGTAAATCCGGTAAAACGCAGTAAGCGCATGGTTCATAACCTACGTGACCGGGAGGGCGTTCACCGCCGGCGATCCGCTTCCCCATCGGTTTCACTGCGGCCCAGCAGTTCGCTGAGGAGCGTGTCGCTCTCAGCCGGGCGCTCGTCGGTGGAAGGCGGCGCGGCAGGCGGCGCGGCAGGCGGCGCGGCGATCGTATCGAGGTCCCACGACGGCAGAAACACGCCACGCGCCTCGGCGCTTGTTGGCGGCACGCTGTGCAGCGCCCAGAGATACAAGCGCTCCAGGGGGCTTTCCAACGGCTCCAGGGCTATGATCGCCACTTCCGCGTCGAGAAGCATGCGCAACACGGTTGCCTGCAACTCGGGCGTGTTGGGGCTGAGGCGCACGCCCTGAGCATCGCAGTGCACATTGCCGCCGAGGCTCTCCAGTTGCGCGCGCAGCCCCGTATCGAGCGCGCCGACCCGGATGCGCACACTGTTGGCCACGTCCCGCAGATCGCGCATCCGGGCCTCGGCGGCGATACGTCCTCCTGCCAGCACGCCCACCCGGTCGCAGAGCAGTTCTACCTCTTGCAGGTAGTGGGTGCAGAGAAAGATCGTATGACCGCGATCGCGCACACTGGCGAGCAGTTCAATCACTTCGCGCTGCCCGGCCAGATCGAGGCCGCTGGTCGGCTCATCGATGAGCAGCAGGTCCGGATCGCTCAATAGCGCCTGCGCGACGCCGAGGCGCTGGAGCATGCCTTTCGAGTAGGTGCCAAGGCTGCGGTCGGCAGCCGCCAGCAACCCCACGGTCGCCAGTTCGCGTTCGACCCGTTCGCGCAATACTCCCCCGGTCAGGCCACTGAACTGTCCCAGGAAGCGCAGATACTCGCGAGCGGTGTAGCGCGTGTGGTAGCGCTGGCGTTCGGGAATGTAGCCGATACGCGGGCGCACCCGTTCCAGGTTCGCGCTGCCGAGGAGCCGCAGACGCCCCTGGTTGGGCCGCAGGAAGCCCATCATCAGATGGATGAGCGTCGTTTTCCCGGCGCCGTTTGGCCCGAGGAGTCCATAGACTTCGCCCGCGGCGACGCGCAGGCTCAGCGCCTGCAGCACCGGCAGGCTGCCATAGGCTTTGTGTAACTCCTCGATCTCGATGACGTCGGTCACGTGGTCCTCTTGGAAACTATCTCCGTTGTCCATGCGGCGACGCCGCGCGCCAACGGGATACAACGAGGTTGTTCCTGGCATGGCGCAGCCCTCCCCGACCCTCCCGTGGGCCCGCGTGGTCGCGGGCGCCGGGTGCGCGGGCCTCCGGCCCGCATCCGCGTGGGGGCTACGCCCTCCCCAACCCTTCCTTCCGGCAGGGGTAGAGGGAAACGGCGTCACCGCCACCTGGCCGCGCTCAGGGCCACGGACGCCAGCGCCGCCAGAGGCAGGGCCCACAGCAGGCCCAGGCGCAGGGCATCGGGCAGCGAGAGCCGGGGGACGCGGCCCTCGATGCGGCGCAGGATCAGGCCGATGCTCGCGAAGCCGGCGCCCGTCACCAGCAATCCCAGGCCGGGGAGACCTACCGCCACCGGCAACCCGGCGACCACGATCGCCGCCAGGAGCGCCCCCGCGCGCACATCGCGCGCCCAGGAGTCGAGGGCGCGCGCGGCATCTGGCAACCCCGCCGCCGTGCCGCCTGGCGCGACACTCTCCTCATTCCTGAAGGGCCCCCAACCCGTCGCCGCGGGAAAGACCAGCAGCGCCGCCGCCAGGGCCAGCAGGTGGCCGGGGGCGGTAGCGACGCGCCAATCGGTGTGCGCCGCCAGGGCCGGGCCAAGCGCCAGCCAGATCACCGCCCGCGCCAGCACTCCCAACTGCGCCTCGCGGATGGCCGCCCGCGCCACCGCAGGCAGGCCGGTCGCCAGGGCGGGCGTCAGAGGCAGCAGAAAGGCCAGTTCAAAACCCGCCCAGGCCCACGGCCACGCGGCGGCGCCGGAGGCGGGGTGCAGCGGCCAGGGCAGCGTTGCCAGCGCCAATCCAGCGCCGATCGCGCTTCCCATCGCCGCTACTCCCTCGCGGGAAACGAACCCGCCTCCCACCGGCCAGCGCGCGCGACCGCGCGCCAGCCATCCAAACAGCGCCCCCAGCGCAATCGCTGTCAGCAAGCCAGGATAAAGCGCTCCCGCGACCAGCAGCGCCAGCCATTCCATAGCGCTATGCACCATTACAGGGCCCGCAGGAACGCCAGCCCGCGGATGGCCTCGTCAATCGTTGCCAGCAACGCCTGCGGATACAACCCGATCCCCAGGCACAACACCAGCAGCACAAGCGTCAACACCGCTGTCGAGCGTGGTTCCGGATCAAGCCGCCGGGGCGCCGGGCGATCCAGATCAATTTCGCCCAGGAACGGCGGCTCCGCTTCTCCCTCGACTTCTGAAGGGCCCAGCAGGTGCTCCGCGGCAACGCGGGCCAGTCCCACGCCCGCCAGCAGCGTGGCCAGCACCAGCGGCGCCAGCTCGCCCCATCCGCGTTGGGCCGCGGCCTGGTAGATCAGGATCTGGCTCATCGCCCCATTGAGCGGTGGCAGGCCGATCAACCCCAGGCCGCCTACCAGGAAGCCGGCCCCGGCCACCGGCCAGCGGCGCAACAGGTCGCGGCGCACCACACCCGGCGCGCGACCATCGGGGCGTTCCAGCAATCCCAGACTGACAAACAGCAAGGTCACCGCCAGGGTCTGATTCAACGCGCCAAAGATGGCTCCGGCCAGGCCGATGCTCGACACCGATGCCAGGCCATAGAATACCATACCACAATCGTACAGGATCAGATAGGCCAGGGTGCGGCGCAACGTAGCCGGCCCAACGGCCAGCAGACCCCCGGCCAGCGCGCTGACAATCGCCCCCAGGCGCATCACACCGTGGGCGCCTTCGCTCTCCAGGAGCAGGTTCGGATAGCTCTGGAAGACCAGGATCAGCACCAGCAGGCTGGTCGTATTGAGGAGGGTGATGATCAACGCCGCCACCAGCGGTTGGGCATAATCCACCAGATGGGTGAGCCATGTATGAAAGGGGATCAGCGCCAGCCGCAGCGCAAAGCCCACCACCAGGAGCGCCAGAATGAAGCGCGCGGGCGAGATGCGCCCGGGTAATTCGCCCGGCCGGTAGATGTCGGTGAGCACGAACGCAATATACATCAGCACTGCGGCCACGCTCATCAGCACCAGATACTTCAGCGCCGCAGCGATCGCCTGCGTTCCGACCAGATTACTCGCCCCGGCCGGCAGATCCACGATCGCCAGCACGGCCGTCAACCCTGTCGCCGCCAGCAGCAAGGTGGTGATGAACGGGTCCTGGAGCAGCAGCACTGCACAGACCTGCGACAGAATGAGCAGGGCAATGGGAATGAAGTTCTCGCCGTGGGGCAGGTGCCAGGCGCCGATCATCGCGAAGCCGCCAATCGCCAGGAACAACAGCATGAAGACCCGGTTGAGCGGGCTGAGGGTGAGCGTTACCCCCAGGAAGCGCGTCGGGTCGTCGACGGGGATCTGCGTCGCGATGAGGAGTTGCGCCAGTACCGTGCCCAGGGCTGCAAAAATCACCAGTTCCGTCTGGCGCCGCAGCACAAAGGTGCTGGCAGCCATGGTCACGGGGAAAAAGATCAGCAGCAGGTAGATCATAGATGCCTAACGTGAAAATAGGCTGCTGGAGCAGGAGTGTGGGGAAACCCGGTTTCCCCAGACCCCCACCCGGTGGGAGGGTCTGGGAGGGCGCAGCCCTCCCAGGAACAACCTTGTTTCATCCCGTGGGGGCGTGGGGAAACCCGGTTTCCCCACACCCCCACCCGCGGGCGGGTCTGGGAGGGCGCAACTCTCCCAGGAACAACCCTGTTTCATCCCGTGGGGAAACCCGGTTTCCCCACACCCCCGCCCGCGGGCGGGCGTAGCCCTCCCAGGAAAAACCCTTTTTTCACCTCGTTGATGTGCGGCGCGGCCGCATGGGGCCTAACGCCCATCAAACGCGTTGAGTTCCAGCGTCTTTAGGCGCCCATACAGCAAACCGCTCAGGTAGGCAATGGCCAGGGCCAGAAGAATGTTGAAGGCGCTCAACAGCGCCAGCGGCGCCACGTTCAGACCACTGGCTTCGGGCGTGCTGACCACGGCGGTGTAGAGCAGATCAATCGCACTGGCGCACAGCAGCAATCCCAACCCGATCTTCAGCAGATCGCTGGCCGTGGCAATCGTCAACAGGCCGGTCAGGGTCAGCCAGTACCAGGCAAAATCAATCCCTTCGGAAGGCGCGATCGGATAGATGCGCGGCAGGGCCAGGCTGGCCAGCAGGGCAAGCACCCCCGACCAGAAGGGCACCACGTAGTCGCTGAGCTGGAAGGGCGTGCTGGCGCGTTGCCGCTGGGCCGCCCGCGCCGCGCGTCGAAGCTCCGCCAGACCGAATTCGTCGAGATTCTCCAGACCGTATTCTCGGGAGAACGTCAATGCGGTAATGGTCAGAATGAGCGTCACGGCGATCCCGCAGATCAGCTTCACCAGCACCAGGGTGCTGATCTCCAGGCCGAGGAGGCGCAAATCTGGCGCGACGAAACGTTGCTGGGCCAGGAACAGCGCCAGAGCGATGGTGTTGAGCAGAAGCGCCGGGAACGTCAAGCGCCAGTCACGGAACAGCAGGATCACCGCTGCGGTGGTTCCAATCCCGATCAGAAACCAGTTAATCATACGGCTCGGTGCTCCTCCCCTCCGGGGCAAGGACGTGGGGCAACCTGCTTTCCCTGATATCAACGCGCCATTAGCAGCATAATCGTCAGCAGAGCTGCCAGAACGCCCAGAAGGTAGTAGCGCTGTTCGAACAGTCTCAGTGGAACGCGCAGGAGTTCGCTGGCCCGCTGGAGGACCATCCAGGAACCCTGCAGCAACGGCATTGGTCGCGCAAGCCAGCTTAGCGGCCGCAGCGCCGCTCCCAGACCCTCAGGGGCCAGGCTTACCAGTTCTTCGTCGGAATCGCGTTCCAGGGAGCGCCCGGACGCAGCGCGCGCCATCAGCAAGCCGGGCACGGCCAGGAGCATCCCGACGACAATCGAAGCGCCCTGGATCACCGGCACGATTGGCGCGTCGCCTGGCCAGAACACCCGGACGAGTTGGGGCGCAACCCCCAGCCCCAGTAACACGCTTCCCCCCAGCGCCAGCGGGACGGCGTCGGTCCACGGCCCCCGGCGAGGAGGAAACCTGGCAGGGCTGAGCAGCCCCGCCAGGGGCGCGAGCAGGGCCAGGGTCAACAGCACCGACGCGGCAAGGGTGAGGGCCGCCAGCCAGGGTTGATGCTCCTGCGCAGCTTGCAGGAACCACAGGCGCCCCCAGAACCCCCATAGCGGTGGCAGGCCCAGGCTCACCAGCATCCCGATGGCCCACGCCGCGGTCGCCACGCGCGGCGCGCCGCCCACGGCCGTGTAGTCATCGCTGCCGGTGTGCTGCTCGAGGATCGCCGCGGCGCTCGCGGCTACGACGGAACCCAACAACAGCCCCAGGAGCAAACTCGCTCCCGCTTCGACCCCACGCGGCGCCGCGAGACCCGCAGCGGCAACGATCAGGGCCGCCTGGAAGCCCCAGGTCCAGTTCAGGATCGGGCGCAGCCGCCGTTCATCCAGGGCGCCGGCCGCGCTGGCCAGCGCTCCGAGACCTCCGGTCAGGCCGAGGGTCACCCCCCAGGCAGGTGGAAGGGAAGGCAACGCCGCGACACTCTGCAGCAACCATCCCAGCGCCGCGGCAGGCGCGGCAAGCCCGAAGATCAACGCGCCCAGGGGCGCGGGCGCCAACGCCGTCTCGTCGCGCGCAGACAGCAGCGGCGCGCAACCGGCCAGGCCCAGGGCCGCCAGCGCTCCACCGGCCGCGGCGGGCCACGCCGGCAGCCGCCCCGCAATAAGATCGGGCCCCGCGACCAGCAAGGATACCATCAGCGCCAGGCTCGCGCCGAGGCCAGTGGCAACCATCAGCGGCGGGGCCTCGCTCTGCGCCGTGGCCCCACTGACCCGCAGAGCGCCGTAGCCGGCCAGCGCCACGACCGACCAGGCAAGAGGTTGCACCATCGAAAACACCGGCGTGACCACGCTCAACAGCGCCCCTGCCAGCGCGATCGTCGCCCAGGCGAACACCCCGCCGAAGCCGCGCACGGACGGGGGCGTCGCCCCGGCCAGACCCAACAGCGCCATTCCGCCGCCGCCGAGCAGCGCCAGGGCCACGATCCGTTCCACGGCGCCCGGGGCGGGCCAGAAACTGAAGCGCGCTCCGCCAGGCGCCAGCGCCTCGACCGGGGCCTGGTCCACCGCTCGCGCCGGAACCAGGAGCATCAGCGCCGCCGCGGCGAACACCGCCGCGCTGGCGGCGAAACCCAGGCGCCGGGTGGGCGCCACCCGGTTCAGCCCAAAGGCGAGCGCGGCGACGACCAGCAGGAGGCTAAAGACGAGCGTAAGCAGCATACAAACCGGTTTCTGTCCCTGCCTGCCCGGCGAGGCAGGCAGGGCGCAGCCTTTGCAAGCCATTCCTTACCGCCACCGGGTGAGGGGATGGGGAAACCGGGTTTCCCCATCCCCCTGCTCGAGGGCGTAGCCCTCCCAAACCCTCCCGCGGGCGGGGGGATGGGGGAACCTGGTTCCCCCATTCCCCTGCGGGGCCGGGGCGTGGGGAAACCCGGTTTCCCCACCCCCCTCGCCGAGGGCTTATGTTCACGTCAGGAGGGTGCGGGAGGACGCGGCCCTCGCGCCTCAGATCGCCACCCCCAGGGCCTCGGCGACGGTGAAAATATCCTTATCGCCGCGACCGGACAGATTGACCAGGACAAGCTGGTCGGCTCCCAGCCGTGGGGCGAGCTTCAGGGCCTCGGCGACGGCGTGGGCGCTCTCGAGCGCGGGAATGATCCCCTCCAGGCGCGCGCATAGCTCGAAGGCATCGAGGGCCTCCTCATCGTCGGCGCTGGTGTAGGTCGCGCGGCCAGTATCGTGGAGCCAGGCGTGTTCCGGGCCGACGCTGGCGTAATCCAGCCCGGCGGAGATGGAGTGGGTAAGGGCGATCTGGCCGGCCTCGTCCTGCAACACGTAGGAGTACGTGCCCTGGAGCACCCCGGGGTTGGCGGCGAGAAAGCGGGCCGCGTGGTCGCCCAGGCGCGGGCCGCGCCCGCCCGCCTCCACCCCGCGGAGCGCCACGCTCGCGTCGCCCAGGAAGGGGTGAAAGATCCCGATAGCGTTGGAGCCACCGCCCACGCAGGCCACGATCACGTCGGGGAGGCGGCCCTCGGCGGCCAGGATCTGCTCGCGGGCCTCGCGCCCGATCACGCTCTGGAAGTCGCGCACCATGGTGGGATAGGGGTGCGGACCGAGAGCCGAGCCGAGGAGGTAGTAGCTATCGGGGTTGGTCACCCAGTCGCGCATGGCCTCGTTAATCGCGTCCTTGAGGGTGCGCGAGCCGCTATCCACGCCGCGCACCTCGGCCCCCAGCAGGCGCATGCGAAAGACATTCGGCCGCTGCCGGGCCATATCTTCCGTGCCCATGTACACCACGCACTCCAGACCCAGCAGCGCGCAGACCGTGGCGGTAGCGACGCCGTGCTGCCCAGCCCCGGTCTCGGCGATCACCCGGCGCTTGCCCATGCGCCGCGCGAGCAACCCCTGGCCCAGGGCGTTGTTGATCTTATGGGCGCCGGTATGGGCCAGATCCTCGCGCTTGAGGTAGATCTTCGCCCCGCCGCAGTGCGCGGTCAGGCGCGCGGCGTAGCTCAGCGGCGTGGGACGGCCGGTGTAGGTGCGGTGCAGATGGGCCAGTTCCTCCCAGAACGACGGATCGGCGGATGCCGCCGCGTAGGCTGCCTCGAGGGCCGTGACGGCGGGCATCAGCGTTTCGGGCACATAACGCCCGCCATACGGACCGAAGCGGCCCGGCCGTTGAGCATCAGGCACAC
>DAOTYR010000501.1:0-2684 GCA_034434655.1 Chloroflexaceae bacterium | reverse complement strand
ACTCGCCTGGGGGGTGTGAGCCAGGCGATCAGCACGCCGATTGGGCCGGTCAGCATGGCGGTCAAGGCCATGACGATGTTACGCCGGCCCTTGCTGACGAACATATACTCGGCCACCAGCATCCACCCGTACCAGGCGAAGAAGACCAGGTCCGGGGCGTTGCCCACCAGGGGAACGGCGGCCAGTGAGCCAAGGCCAAGGCCAAGCTGAAGCCGGGGCCGATAGGTCGGGCGCGGTGCGGGCCGCGCATGCTTCGGCCAGAGAAAGAGGGTCCAGATGATCACCACTGGCGCTACCACGTTCAGCAGCAGAGCAAGAAAGGCGATCGGCCAGGGATTGCCACCACGCTGCCGGTAGATGTACCAGCTTGCCAGCACGCTTGCGGTCCAGGACAAGAAGACCATCTCTGGCATGGCACCGATCATACTCCCACTGATCAGCGCAATGATTGCCAGGGCAGCTCCGAGGGCGTTCAGGCCCGGTATGGTCAGTGTCGTTGGGATTGGCGGAGAGGCTGGCATGCCAGCCACCGGCTGTGGCTGCGCAAGCGGGATCGTATTCCCAGGCGCCGGGCTTGCGCCGACCGCTACGACGGGCTGGGGCTGAAAAACGGTATGCGGCACCATTCGGCCCGGGCGCACACCCGCGCGGGCTATTGGCAGATCATCTGGCTGGTGAGCAAGAGTTGGCGCCGCTCCCTGAAGAGCACGCTTCAGGCTCGCAATGTCTGCATACCGCCTGTCCGCCTGGATCGCCATCGCCGTCGAGATGGCCAGGGCCATATGCCTGGAGATGTTCGGGTTGAGTTGGAGGATGGGCGGTAGCGAGTCGTCCGGCCCCGCAATACGGTCCGTTACTGGCGGCGGCTCCTGACCGGTGAGCAGGTGGAAGAGGGTTGCGCCCAGGCTGTAGACGTCGCTGCGCGGATCGGTTCCCCGGGCGCCAATGCCCCACTGCTCGATCGGCGCATAGGCCGGGGATAGGCTATGTTGCGAACTCTGGGTTTGCTGAGCGCCTTCCTTCAAGAGCCCGAAATCGACCAGTTTCACCAGACCCTCGGGGGTCAGGCGGATGTTGGCCGGCTTGACGTCCCTGTGAATGATTGGCGGTTCCTGGCTGTGCAGGTAAGACAGTGCATCGCAGACCTGGAGCGCATATCCCATCACCTGGGACTCGAGGAGTGGGCCTGGTCGACGGGAAAGCACATCGTCGAGGCTCTGGCCCGGGACATACTCCATCGCCAGAAAGCCATTGCCCTCGGCCTCGAACATCGCGTAATAGCGGGGTAGGTTGGGATGACTGAGCCGCTGGAGAACCCTGAACTCGTTGGCAAACGAGCGAGTGCTATCCGGGTCAAAGGTCTCCTTGAGCGCTACCACCAATCCGTTCTGTTGCAGATCCTCGGCCTCGTACACCACGCCGAAGCCCCCGTGGCCGATGACGCGACTGATGCGATACTGCGCGACGAACGTCCCGGGGTCGCGCAACGTGAGCGCAAAGCGCAGAGTGCGGCCACAGGACCAGCAGTGCTGCGCCCCATCGCGGTTCTCAGCACCACATCCTGTCCCGTTCCTGAGATCCTGACAGATGACCATAATAACCCCATTACCCTGTATGACCGAGACAGGTGCAATCTGTATGGAATTACGCTCCCGATTACCTTTGTCTCTCTAAATGCTCATCCCACCGCTTTCCGGATCATCGTCTGTCAAATTACGCCCCGGGGCGCCGGCCAGGCGCAGGACGGCGCCGCGCCGCAGGGCGATGATCGCCGTGTCGCGCGCGCCGGTGGATATGGGAACGCCCTTACGCTTCAGCCCTCTATGCGGCTCCGCCGCACAACGCCGCAATGAACATACGGTTGTTCCTGGGAGGGCTGCGCCCTCCCAAACCCTCCCGCGGGTGGGGGAATGGGGCAACCCGGTTTCCCCATTCCCCTGCGGGGCGGGGGCGTGGGGAAACCCGGTTTCCCCACACCCCTCGCCGAGGGCGTATGTTCACGTTAGTCATCATGCAGGGCTGATCAAAGGTGACGCCGGCGGCCTCGAGGGCCACACGGAACTCATGGGCAGTGAACCATCGGTCGTTGTGACGCTCCGTGCCGACCTCTCCTCGCGGAGCGAGAAGCGACCTGGTGAAGGACACGGAACACGTTCATAGCCACCTCCTGGCAGCGTGACGTTCTCCTCGCGCGCCAGCATAGCACAGCGCTGCAACGGCGACCGTACCACGTAGCGGTGAATTCGCTGGCGTTTTGATCATTGCACGTGCACTGGCTAGCGGTCGACCGTCACCCGTCCGGCGGTCGCCAGCGTCGTCTCGGGTCGCGCCGGCCCCAGATGCGCTTGTCGGTCACGAGGCGCGCGGTCAGGCCGCCGGTCACCGTGATCTGGCAGCTCAGGCGCGGATAGCCGAAGCGGGCGGCGAGCTAAGGTGAACATAGGCTCTCGAAGAGGGGTGTGGGGAAACCCGGTTTCCCCATCCCCCCACCCGGTGGGAGGGTTTGGGAGGGCTACGCCCTCCCAAGAATTATTTTCATCCTGTCAGTGTGCGGCGGAGCCGCATAGAGGGCTGATATGCTATCATGCCGACTCGATAGTCAATGGAGGTGCTTATGACGATTCACGTTGCGTACCCCGACGAGTTGCTCGCCCTCGCGAGTCTGACGAAAGATCAGTTTGAGC
>DAOTYR010000500.1:0-5115 GCA_034434655.1 Chloroflexaceae bacterium | reverse complement strand
CAGGCCCCTCCACACCCTCCCCCGTGGTCCCATGTCGAGGCCAAACTGTCAAGTGCGTTTGAACCATGCCTTAGATTGCGGATGGTAGATTGCCGCTCGATGCAACAGGAAGCGCTCCAGCGCTCACGGGCTTGCGGCGTCTCTATGACGCTTTGGTAGAGGGGATGGGGAAACAGGTTTCCCCATCCCCCTGCTTAGGGAAGCCGGGTTCCCTTTGTTCGTCACGGGCATACTGGAAGGAGCAGGAGATGCCGCCGCTGCGGGAACATTACCTCCACGAACTTGCCGAACTGGAACGGGAACTGATTGCGTTGGGGAAGATGGCCGACGAGGCCATCCGCCGCGCGCTCTGGGCGCTCAAGCAGGGGGCGCTTGAAGAGGCGCGAGCGATTGTGCGTCGTGACGAGGCGATTGATCAGGCGACCGATGCCCTGGTCCAGCATGCCATTCGCATCATTGCCACCCAGGGGCCCGTCGCCGGCGATTTGCGGCTGGTCAGCGCCTTTATGCAGGCCGCTGGCGAACTCGAGCGGATCGCTGATTACGCCGAGGGCACTGCCACGGTGGCGCTGCGCCTGGGCGGCCCACCGCTGGGGGGAGTGCCTGAAGCGATTGAGCATATGGCAGCGATAACCCGCCGGATGCTCAACGAGGCCCTCGAGGCCCTCACTGACCGCGATCCTACTATCAATCTGCGACTCAAACAGCAAGATGAAGCCGTGGACATAGCCTACGCGCAACTCTTCGAGGCGCAGCTCGAACAGATGGAGCGCGATCCGGCGATGGTGCGGCCAGGCACGTTTCTGCTGTGGGTCGGCCACAATCTGGAACGTATCGGCGATCGGGCGACCAATATCGGGGAGTATGTCGAATACATTGTGCGCGGGGTGAAGAGCAGCCGGCACGCTACATCTTAAGGGTAGTGTCTGGAGGGAGAACGCCTGCCTTACCCTCGTCCAGAGGGGTGCGCCGCTCAAATCCTCCCGCGGGCGGGGTCTGGGGAAACCGGGTTTCCCCAGACCCCTGCGCAAGGGCTGCGCCCTCACCTTCCCGCGGGCGGGGTATGGGGGAACCTGGTTCCCCCATGTTCACGTTAGACGGCCCAGGTCGCGCAACACCTCGCTTACCCCCCGCAGGCGAGTTTGTAACAACTGCCGCGCCCGCGAACTATCCAGGGCGCAGTTGCGCGGGCGTCGCACGGGGCTATCGGCGCTCAACGCGCCCTGGATGCCCGAGGGGTCCACGTTCCAGGCGCGGGCGATCAGGGCGCCGAAGGCATAGCGACTCAAGACTTCGGCGCCAGCAACGTGGAGGGGGCCACGGTACGGCAGCGCGCAGAGTTCCAGCAGCGCCGCCGCCAGATCCTCCACATAGATCGGGCAGCGGAACTCGTCGGTGAAGAGCCGTTCCGGGCTGCGCCCGGTAGCAACGTCCAGCGCAAACTGCGAGCTGCGATCGATGGGCGCGAAGCCGTAGATCAGCGAGGTGCGCACCACGACGGCCCCCGGATGGGCCGCGGTCACCAGAGCCTCGGCATGGGCCTTGGCCGCGCCATAGGCGCTGACGGGGGAGGGAAGATCATCTTCGGTATACACGCCCTCGCGTTCACCATCGAAAATCACATCACTGGAGAGATGGATCAGGCGCGCGCCTATGGCGGCAGCGGCCCGCGCCACGTTGCCCGCGCCCATGGCCGTCACCGGCAGGAGATCGGGGCCGCCCTGCTGGTAGGCGGTGTGGATCACCACCTCGGGCCGCAGCCGCTCGAGCAGATCTTCGACCGCCAGCTCGTCGCGCACGTCGAGGGGCAGCCAGATCGCTTCAGTGGAGGGTGGGGCCTGGGTGTAGTAGCTTGCCGCCACGTGGTGACCGCCGAGCCTGGCCTGGCGCACCAGGACCCGCCCGAGGTAGCCTGTGCCGCCGGTGATGAAGATGCTGGTCATAAAAGTTTGTTATTTACAGGAGTTACACGGTCGCCTCCCGGCGGGGAGGGGTGGAGGGCCTGCGGCCCTCCACTAACCAGTGGTTAGCCGCCCGCGGCGGGAGCGCCGTGGGCATCGCGCCAGGCTGCCTGGCCGCCGCGGGCGGGAACAGGGGTATGCGGGGAGGCGAAGCCTCCCCGCACCCCTCCGCCGCGTACGTCCTGTTATTTACAGGACATACACGGTGGATCAACGCTCAAACTGGTATGGCCGCTTCTTGACCACGCCTAATCTCCACACCTCAATCAGGCCTCCTCCGAGGAGGGCGGCGGGGTCCATCCGCTCTCCAGGCGTTCGAGGGCGGCCTTTGCGGCGGCCTGGGCGGCCGCTTGCTTACTGGTGCCGGCGCCGGCGCCGAGCACGTGATCGCCGAGCAGCACCTCAAGGGTAAACTCGCGCTGGTGGTCCGGGCCAGTCACCCCAACCATGCGGTAGTGCGGCGTTTGATTGAAACGCGCCTGGGCCACTTCCTGGAGCCGGGTGCGATGGTCCACATCACGGCCGCTGAGGGCCACCTCGAGCTGGCGCTCGAGGAACGGCATCACAAAGGCCCGTGCCGCATCGAGCCCCTGATCCAGATAAATCGCCCCCAGCACGGCCTCAAACACATCGGCGAGCAAGGCGGTGCGATTGCGGGCCATCGGCGTGTCTTCACCCCGGCTCATGCGGATATGCTGGCCCAGGTCGAGGCTGCGGGCGAAACCGGCAAGGGAGGAAGCCTTCACCAGCGCGGCGCGCAGCGCGGTCAACTCGCCTTCAGTGGAAGAGGGGAAACGTTCGTAGAGCCATGCCGCGGTAATGAAGCTCAGCACGGCATCACCGAGGAACTCCAGCCGTTCATTCGAGGTCAGGCCGGGAATCCGTTCGGGATGTTCGTGCATAAATGAGCGATGCACGAAGGCGCTCTGGAGAAGGGTCACATCGTGGAACGGCACACCGATCAGTTCTTCCAGTTTGCTTGCCATATTCTAACGTGAACATAGGCTGCTGGAGCAGGGGTGTGGGGAAACCGGGTTTCCCCATACCCCCGCCCGCGGGAGGGTCTGGGAGGGCTGCGCCCTCCCAGGAGAATCCTGTTATCCTCTTGCGGATGCGGGCCGGAGGCCCGCGCACCCAGGCCCCGGCCTACGGGAGGGTCTGGGAAGGCTGCGCCCTCCCAGGAGAACCCTGTTAGCTCCTTGCGGATGCGGGCCGAAGGCCCGCGCACCCAGGCCCCGGCCTACGGGAGGGTCTGGGAAGGCTGCGCCCTCCCAGGAACAACCTTTTTCATCCCGTCGGGGTGCGGCGGAGCCGCATGGACGGCTGAAATGGAACGATGGGTTTCTGGTCTTCAAAAGGGCCTCGGCGCCGGGCAGGGGCGAAAGCTGGGGCGCCCCTACTCGAAACGCCGAAACACCAGGCAGACATTGTGCCCACCGAAGCCGAAGGAATTGCTCATCACCACGCGCACCGTGGCGGGGCGCGGCTGGTTCGGCACAACGTCGAGGTCACAGGCGGGATCGGGGCGATTGAGGTTGATCGTCGGCGGCAACAGGCCGTGTTGCATCGCCAGCACGCTGACCACGGCCTCGATCGCACCGGCCGCGCCCAGGAGGTGGCCGAACTGCGACTTGGTGGAACTCACCGGCGGGGCGCTGCCGCGCGCGCCGAAGACCTGGCGGATCGCCGCAGCTTCGACCGGATCACCGGCGGGGGTGCCGGTGGCATGGGCGTTGATATAATCAACCTCGGCGGGATCGAGGCCGGAGCGCCGGAGCGCGAGCCTGATAGCGCGAACGATGCCCTCCCCATCTTCGGCGAGATTGCTGATGTGATAGGCGTCCGAGGTGGCGGCATAGCCGGTGACCTCGGCCAGAATGCGGGCGCTACGATCGAGCGCATGCTCCAGATCCTCCAGGATCAGCACGGCAGCGCCCTCCCCCATCACGAAACCATCGCGGTCGGCGTCGAAGGGGCGCGAGGCCGTGGCGGGGCGGTGGTTGGCCGTCGAGAGAGCGCGCATGGCGTTGAAACCCGCCACTCCGATCGGCGTGATGCTGGCCTCGCTGCCTCCGGCGATGATCACCCTGGCCCAGCCACGGCGGATGGTCTCGGCGGCCTCGCCGATGGCATGGGCCGAGGAGGCGCATGCCGAGGTGATGCAATAACTCGGCCCCCGCGCCCCGGTGACGATCGACACCTGCCCGGCGGCCAGATTGGTGATCATTGCGGGGATCAGGAACGGACTGATCCGCCCCGGCCCGCGGGCGCGAAGCACGTCGAACTGCTCGCTCAGCGTGGTGATGCCGCCGATGCCGCTGGCGATGAAGACCCCTACCTCGTCGCGATTCTCAGCGGTGATCTGCAATTCGGAAGTGCGCAGCGCCTCGAGCGTGGCGGCGACGGCAAACTGTACGAAACGGTCGGTGCGGCGGGCCTCTTTGCGATCCATGTACCGGGTCGGGTCGAACTCCTTTACCTCGGCCGCGAAGCGGGTCTCAAAGCCCGAGGCATCGAACAGCGTAATCGGCCCAACCCCGCTGCGGGCCTCGACGATGCCCTGCCACAACTCAGGCACGCTCAGCCCGAGGGGGCTAATGGCGCCCATCCCGGTTACCACGACGCGCCGCCCCATACCGGCCTCCTCACATCGTCCTTGTTCTCACAGGAAACTATTGTATTGTACCATGCACGGAACGTAGGGGCGCCTCCGGCAAGACCCCTTAACAGAGCCGTTGCAACGTCGAACCCGTTGATGGTCGCGGTGGAAACCGCTGCGCATCCGCGCGAGTGGTATACTGAGCCTATGGACGCGCGTGGTAGGCGGGGCACACCCTCCTGAGGTGACCATCGTTCGCAGGGTTCAGCCCCCCTCCCAGCCTCCCCCCGCTGGGGGGAGGAGCCGGGTTCCCGCCCCCAGCGGGGGAGGGTCAGGGAAGGGGCGGTTACCGTGCCCGCGGAGCCGTGGCGCGGGCGTCCCGCCCGCGCTCCCGGGCCGTTTTCATCGGGCGTAGTGCGCCATACGCATGACCGTCTCACGTGACCATGGGGGAACCAGGTTCCCCCACGCCCCCGGGAAGGTGAGGGCGCAGCCCGTGCGCAGGGGGTTGGGGAAACCGGGTTTCCCCAGCCCTCCGCCCGGGGGAGGGTGTGG
>DAOTYR010000499.1:0-14746 GCA_034434655.1 Chloroflexaceae bacterium | reverse complement strand
CATGGGGAAACCGGGTTTCCCCATGCCCCCACCCGCGGGAGGGTGTGAGAGGGCGCAGCTCGCGAGCAGGAGGATGGGGAACCCGGGGTTCCCCATCCCCTCACCCCGTGGGAGGGGTTAGGAGGGCGCAGCCCCACGCCCCCGCTAGGCGGCCCGGCGCGAGCCTTCGATGTAGCTCAGCGACTGGTGGCGGAAGTAGGTGTTGTACAGTTCGGCGTAGTGCCCGCCACGCGCCAGCAGGTCATCGTGGGACCCTTCCTCGATGATGGCCCCCTTGCGCAGCACGATGATGCGGTCGGCGTGGCGCACCGTCGAGAGGCGATGGGCGATGACGAGCGAGGTGCGCCCCGCCAGCACCGTGTCCAGCCCCTCCTGGATGAGCGCCTCGGTCAGCGGGTCAATGCTGGCCGTGGCCTCATCGAGGATGCAGATCGCCGGATCTTGCAGCAGCACCCGCGCCAGGGCCACCAGCTGGCGCTGGCCCATCGAGAGGCTGCCGCCCCGTTCGCCCACCTGGGTGTCGAGGCCATGGGGCAGGCTGTCGAGCCAGTCGCCCCCGCCGACGTGCCGCGCCGCGGCCAGCACCTCGGCGTCGCTGGCCTCGGGGCGCCCGTAGCGGATGTTCTCGCGCACCGTGCCGTCGAAGAGAAAGGGCGTCTGGGTGACGATGCCCAGCCGTGACCGGTAGGCGGCCAGGTCGAGTTCGCGAATGTCCACCCCGTCAATGGTGATGCGGCCCGCCTGGAACTCATAGAAGCGCGCCACCAGCTTCGCGATGCTGCTCTTGCCCGAGCCGGTATGGCCCACCAGGGCCACCGTCTCACCGGGCCGGATGCGCAGATCGAATCCGGTCAGCACCGGCTCGCCCTCGCGGTAGGCGAAGTCCACCTGCTCGAAGCTGATCGCCCCTGCGAAGTTCGGCAGGCGGCGGTTGCCGGTCTGCACCACCCGCGGTTCGCTGTCGATCAGCGCGAAGACGCGCTCGCCCGCGGCCAGGCCGAGCTGGAACTGGCTCCAGAAGGAGGCGATGCTGGTCAAGGGGAACCAGAAGCTCTGCAACCCCTGAATGAACAGGAACCACAGTCCCGCCGTCAGGATGCCCGCGCGCACCTCCAGGCCGCCAACGTAGACCAGCGTAGCCGTGCCGATCGCCGCCATCAGGTTGAGCACCGGGAAGATGCCGCTGAAGACGAAACGCATGTGACGGTTGACCTGCCGTGAACGCCGGTTCACCTCCAGGAACTCGGCATAGATGGCCGGCTCCTGGCGGAAGGTCTTGGCGACACCGATACCGTTGACCGTCTCGCCGATATGGGCGCTGACCTCGGCGTTCATGCGTCGCGAGGCGGTGATGGTGCGGCGGGCGATGGCGCGGAACGCCAGCGCCGTGCCGATAATGAAGGGCGTCAGCACAAGCAGCACGGTGGTGAGCTTGAGACTGATCGTCGCCAGGTAGCCAACGATGAAGATCACCAGCAGCAGCCGGCTCATCAGGTCCATCGTCAGAGTTATGACCTGGGCGAAGGCTGCCGTATCGGAGTTGACCCGGCTGACGATCTTGCCGGTGGGGAACTGGTCGTAGAACGACATATCGCGGCGCAGCACGGCCTCGACGGCGTCCTCGCGCATGGCCAGCACCACATCGCCCACCGCCTGCGCCGAGTAGGTCTGCCGCACCAGGTTGAAGAGCCAGGATGCGGACCCGAGGAGCGCCAGGCCGGCGGCCAGGGCGCCGATGAGCCGGGGCTCGGGGTTGGCGCTGATCCAGTCGAGGCTGCGGGCGATGAAGATCGGCACGCCGGCATCGAGCGCCGCCGTGGCGGCGATCATCAGCGCGGCAAGGATCATCTTGCCCGCCTGGGGCCGGAAATAGCTCACAATGCGGCGCACCAGCGCGCCGTCGCTGTAGGCGCGATCGTAGGCTTCAGCGTCAAGCCCATCGAGAATGAAACCCATACTGGCTCCCCGGTTGCAGTGGGTGCAACCTTCAAGGCGCCACCCACAGCGTTTTCTCCACAAGTCGAGAAAGAGGGAAACGTACCTGTTCACATCTGGGGTAACGCGCGCGCCTGGGAGCGCGGGCGGGACGCCCTCGTCGCGTCTCCGCGGGCAAGATGCCCGCGCTCCCAGGAGACATGTGAACACTTACAGGGAAACCAACGTTCCCCCCATCCCCGGCCTCATGCCGCTTGCAGGGTTGCGCCCGCTTCGTCCTCCAGCGGTGGCAGGTCCACGTCATAGCGGGCGAAGATCCGCCGGTAGTGCGGCGAGCGGCGCAGGAGTTCGTCGTGCGTGCCGGCGGCGGCCAGACGCCCCTTGTCAAGGACCAGGATCATGTCGGCCCAGCGGATCTGCGAAAGGCGGTGGGTGATCAGCAGCACAGTGCGCCCCTCCTGGGCCTTGCGAATAGCCTGCTGGATCTGGTCCTCGGTGGCGCTGTCAATCGCGCTGGTCGAGTCATCGAGGATCAGGATGCGCGGGTCGCTCAAGAAGGCGCGGGCCAGGGCGATGCGCTGCCGCTGCCCGCCCGACAGGGTCACGCCGCGTTCGCCCACCACGGTGTCGTAGCCCTCGGGAAAGCTGGTAATGAAGGCGTGGGCCTGCGCCGCCCGCGCAGCTTCCTCGATCTGCGCCCGGGTGGCCCCCGGCGCGCCAAAGGCGATGTTCTCGGCGATGCTGCGGGTAAACAGGAAGATGTCCTGCTCGATCTTGCCGATCTGGGCCCGCAGCGCGTCCAGGCTCCAGTCGCGCACGTCCACCCCGTCAATCAGCACCCGCCCGGCGGTAGCATCATACGTCCGGTTCACCAGTTGCGTCAGGGCGCTCTTGCCGCTGCCGGTCTGCCCGACAATGGCCACGGTCTTGCCGGCGGGGATGTGAAACGAGATGTCCTCGAGCACGCTGATACGCTGCGCGGGGGCGCCGTCGTCGCCTGCTTCGCCCTGGTAGTGGAAGGAGACGCGCTCAAAGGTGATCTCCCCGCGCAACTCGGCGCGATAACCGTCGCCGTTCTCATCGAGGTCGCTCTCGGCGTTGATAATCCGCAGGATGCGCCGGGCGCCGGCCATGCCGGCCTGGATGACCGAGAAGGCGAAGATCGAGATGAAGGTCGGGAAGCGCAGCACGTTGACCAACCCCATCACGCTCACCACCTGGCCGACGCTGATCGTCCCCTGCGCGTAGAGCCACATGGCGTGGAGGAAGGTGCCGCCCACGGCGACCCCGTAGATCAGCAGGGGCAGGTAGCGCGCCTCGATGTAGCCCTGCTGCACGTAAAAGTCGCGGAACAGCCGCGCGTTGCGGCGGTACTTCTCGCGCTCGAACGGTTCGCGGGCCGAGGCTTTGACCACCTCGATGCCCGAGAGCGTCTCCTCCAGGCCAGCGTTCATGGTTCCGTACTGTTCGCGCTGGGCGTCGATCACCGGCTGGAGCCGGCGCAGGTACCGTCGCGCGGCGATCGCGTAGAGCGCCACGAAGGCGACGGGCGCCAGGAGCAGCTCGACGCGGGTCAGGGCGATGAAGCTCAACGGCACGACGAGCCCCAGCACCGTCTCGGTGGCGAGCAACCCGCCGGGGACGATCAGGTCGGCCAGGGCGCGGGTATCATCGGTGGCGCGGGCCATAATGTCGCCGGCGCGTTGCCGGTCGTGAAAGGCCTTGCTCTTGCCCAGCAGGCTCTCGTACAACTCCTGCCGGGCGTCGGCCTCGACGTGTGAGGCCAGGCTCTCGGCCGCCAGCAGGCCGATCAGCGCGCTCACGGCGTCGCCCAGCAACACCGCCAGCACCACCAGGGCGGCGATCAGCAGGCCGTTGGGCATGCTCGGGTTCAGGATCTCGTCGGCGGCGCGGCCAATCAAGACCTGGGCGAAGGAATAGCACGTCCAGGCGCTCAAAAAGCAGATGAAAAAGCCCAGCGCGAAGTACCAGTAGCGCCGGATGTGCGACAGCATCCAGCGCCCGGCGCTGCGCGTGTCATACTGGTGGGCATTCGCGATGCTGAACTCGCTGCGGAGAGCCACGGCAATGCTCCTCTCTGGCCGTCACATTCGTTCTAGCGTAGCATGCCCGCGCAACCGCGAGCATCGGCCCAGAGACGGAGCCGCGATCCCCTTTAGATTGGTAGATTGCGGATGGTAGATTAGCGCTCAATGCAACAGGAAGTGCTCATGGTCTTTGAACAATTCCTCCGCTCTCGCCCGCACCGTCCACGCGGCTCCGCCGCACCCCGACGGGATGAACTTCCTTGCTGGAAGGGCTGCGCCCTCCCGCACCCTCCCGCGAGTGGGGGCATGGGGAAACCCGGCTTTCCCGTGCCCCTGCGGGGCGGGGGCGTGGGGCAACCCGGTTTCCCCACCCCCCTCGCCGAGGGCGTAGGTTCACGTGAGACGGTCATGCGGCTGCGCCGCACAAAGCCGCAATGAACATAAGTTTGTTCTTGGGAGGGCTTCGCCCTCACAAACCCTCCCGCGGGCAGGGGCGTGGGGAAACCTGGTTTCCCCACATCCCTGCTCCAGCAGCCTATTTTCACGTTAGGCGAACCGGCGGCGCTCTGTGCTATGATAGGCCGCAATGGCGCCGGGAACGATCTCCGGCGACGTATGCGTACGCACAACCATGACCATGTTCGGGCGGAGGGTGGTGGTGATCGGGGCCGGGGTTGCCGGCCTGGCCGCAGCGCGGCGCCTGCGATTGGCCGGGGCGGAGGTGACGGTGCTGGAACGGGCGTCAGCGCCTGGTGGCCGCGTGCAGACGCGGCTGGTTGAGGGCTGTCGCGTCGAGCTGGGGGCCGAGTTCCTGGCCGACTTTTATACACGCACGTTTGAACTGGTGCGCGAACTGGGTCTGGCGGGGGAATTGCGACGCATTCCGCGCAGCGCCGCCACGCTCCGCGCGGGCCGCCTCTACCCGCTCTGGCCCAATCTCGCCGCCGCGCTCACACCCCTCGTCGGCCCGCGCCACAAGGTCGCGCTCTCATACCTGGTCGGGGCGCTGGCGCGCCACCGCTCGCGGCTCGATACCCATGCCTTCCATAAGGCCTACACGCTGGATGACGTTTCCGTGGCCGAGTATGCCCGCGCGCATCTCTCCGAAGAGGTCCTGGAGTATGTGCTCCAGCCGCCGCTCTCGGGGATCTTCTACTGGACGCCCGAGCGCACCTCGCGGGCCTTGCTGTTTCTGGCGCTGCGCGCCGGCCTCAGCCGTCCCGCCGGAATGCGCCTCTACACACTGCGCGAGGGCCTGGGGCAACTGGCGGCGGCCCTGGCCACCGGCCACGACCTGCGCCTCGGCGCCGAAGTCGAGACGGTTATGCCTGGCCCCGGCGCGGGCTATACCATCAACGGACGCGCCGGCAACGCCTCGTTCACCCTTGCCGCCGACGCGGTCGTCATCGCCACGACCGCCAGCGCCGTGCCGCGGTTGCTCCCCTGGCTCGACGACCGCCAGCGCGCGTTCTTCTCCGCGGTCACCTACTCTATGACCACCCTGCTGGCCGTGGTCGTTCACGGCCACTTCCCGCGCGTCACCTACGGCGCGTTCTTTCCCCGCCGCGAGACGCCCTTTCTCGCCGCAGCCACGCTCCCCACGGTCAAAGATCCGCGCTTCGCCCCCCCCGACCGCGATGTGATCTGCCTGCGCCTGAGCGGCCGCGCCGCCGCCGCGCTGCGCGAGTGCGCCGACGATACCCTGGCATGCCTGATGCTCGCCGAATTGCGGCGTCTCGCGCCTGACTTCGATCCGGCGGCCCGGCGCGTGTTCCAGCGCCTCTACCGCTGCGCCGAGGCTTTGCCCGAGTTCAACGTAGGGCATTTCCACCGCTTGCAGGCGTTCGCCTCCGGCGCGATCGAACAGCCCGCCCTGGCCTTCGCCGGCGATTATCTGGGGGGGCCATTCATCGAAGGGGCCATCGTCAGCGGTGAACGCGCCGCCGAACGGCTGCTGGACCACTTCCGGGGCGGTCACGTCTAAGGCGTGCACAGGGAGGGTCCGGGAGCGTATCACCCTCCTGGACCCTCCCTGTGTTCGCGATCCGTGGCGCCCTCGTGACGGAGAACGCCCTCAACCGGCCTGCGATCCCTTCACGGCCTCTTTGAGCGTGCTGCTCGCGCTGAAGCCGGGCGTCCGGGTGGCGGGGATCTGGATCTTGTCCCGTGTCTGCGGATTGACGCCCTCCCGCGCCTGCCGCGAGCGAACCTCGAATGTTCCGAAGCCGGTCAGGGTTACCTTTTCACCCCTGGCCAGCGCCTCGGTGATCACCTCGAGCGCCGAGTCAACCACGAGCTTGGTCTCTTTCTGCGACACGCCGGCTCGTTCGGCCACGGCCTTGATAAAGTCGGTCTTCTGCATCGGTGCAGACCTCCTCCGAGCAAGGATGAGCATATGCGCTATATGCCTTTGTGAAGCAGTATACCGCGCTTGTCAATACCTTTGACGCATTCCAACGCGGTATTTGCCGCTTCAGATTTTCCAACTCGGTTTTGGCGCATCAGAAAGCCATGAAATATCGAAACATGTGTGTTTATCTAACGTGAAAATGGGGGAACCAAGTTCCCCCATACCCCCGTTTTCATTGGGCGGTGTGCCGCCCGGCGGCATGGACGGCTGATGTAAAAATAGGCTACGAGAGCCAATACCTTCCACCTCAGCGCATGCGGCGCCCCAGCCCCCCTCCCAACCTCCCCCCGCTGGGGGGAGGAGCCGGACTCCCTCCCCCAGCGGGGGAGGGCTGGGGAGGGGGGCAGTCACCTTCGTTGCAACGGATTGCCACTTGAGCAGAAGGATGGAGAAACCGGGTTTCCCCATGCCCCTCCTGGTGGGAGGACGGAGCCCTCCCAAGAACAACCCTTTTTTCACCTTGTTGGTGTGCGGCGTACCGGCGGATCACCACCCTCCCGCGGCGCGGTCGTCACGCAGGCGCGCCAGATCCTCGGCGAGACCGGTGTAGCGCTCTGGTCGCAGCGCGAGCAGTTCCGCCCTGACCTCCTCGCGCACGTCCAGCGTCTCCACGAACCGCTGCAACCCTTCCAGGGTGAGGTCCTGCCCGCGGGTCAGGGTCTTGAGCGTCTCGTAGGCTTCGGGGTAGCCTTCGCGCCGCAGGATGGTCTGGATCGCTTCGGCCAGCACTTCGGGATGCGCTTGCAGATCGGCGCGCAGCCGCTCGCGGCGCACGGCCAGTTTGTCTATGCCACGGAGCACACGCTGGCATCCCAGCAGGCTGTAGCCGAAGGCCGTGCCCAGGTTGCGCAGCACCGTGCTGTCCGACAGGTCGCGTTGCAGGCGCGAAACGGGCAACTTGCGGCTGATATGCTCCAGCAGGGCGATCGCCAGGCCCAGGTTGCCTTCGGCGTTCTCGAAGTCGATGGGGTTGATCTTGTGGGGCATGGTCGAGGAACCGACCTCGCCGGGCGTAGGCCGCTGGACGAGGTACCCGTCGCTGATATAGCGCCAGATGTCCTGGCACAGGTCCACCAGGATCACGTTGACGCGCTTGAGCGCGTCGCAGAGGCTCGCCAGGCTATCGTGGGGCTCGATCTGCGTGGTGAGCAACACCGGCTCCAGCTCCAGGGCGCGCACGAAGGCGCGCGAGAAGGCCATCCAGTCCACCGTTGGCAGGGCGACAGCGTGGGCGGCGAAGGTGCCGGTGGCACCATTGAGCTTGCCGGTGAGCCGCGCGTCGCGCAGCGCTTCGACGGCGCGGCGCAGACGCATGAAGAAAACGTTCATCTCTTTGCCGAACGTCGTAGGAGTGGCCGGCTGGCCGTGAGTGCGGGCCAGCATCGGCGTGGCCGCCTCGGCATCGGCCAGTTCGCGCAAGCGTTCAAGCAGGCGACTCAGGGGCGGCAGGATCGCGGCGTCGCGGGCCTCGCGCACCAGCAGGCCGTAGGCCAGATTGTTCACGTCCTCCGAGGTCAGCGCGAAGTGCACCGCCTCCTTCCAACGCTCCAGACCCAGCCGGTCGAGTTGTTCGCGGAGCCAGTATTCAACGGCCTTGACATCATGATTGACCCGCCGATCCCAGGCGGCGATGGCCAGAGCGTCGGCGTCGCTGAACTGGCGGTACAATTGCCGTAGTCGGGCCTGCTGCTGGGCGTCGAGGGGGGGCACGAATCCAACGCTGGGGGCGCGGGAGAGGACGATCAGATACTCGACCTCCACGCGCACGCGGTAACGGAACAGCGCCGCTTCACTGAAATAGGCCGCCAGATGGCCCACATCGCTGCGGTAACGCCCATCCAGTGGCGAGAGGGCCGCAAGTCGGGTCATGTCGTCGGTCATAGCACCCTCCTTCCCCGAGAAGGTTTGCAGGCGATGTACCGTCGCGTCCTGGACATGATACAACTTTTCGGCTGGAAGTTCGCTTTGCGCCGCGAGGGGAGGGCGGTGGTATGAAGCAAAGGGTTTGCGAGGGCTACGCCCTCCCAAACCCTCCTGCGGGCGGGCTGCGCCCTCACCCTCCCGCGGGCAGGGGCGTGGGGAAACCTGGTTTCCCCACACCCCTGCTCCCGCGGCCTATGTTCACGTTAGTGAGCGGAGCGGTCAGGCTGGAACGCCGGTCGCCGAAGCGTGCCGCAGCGTGAGGATGGTGGCTTCGGGGGGGCAGCCGAGGCGCAACGGCAGGCCGCCGATGCCCCGGCTGACGTAGAGTTGGAGCGCGCCGATGGCCCGGCGCCCGATGGGATAGCGCCAGCCGTGGCGCGGCAGGCACAACGAACCCAGGAGCGGCAGGTAGACATGGCCGCCATGCGTATGCCCGGAGAGTTGCAGGTGCACGCCACGGGCGGCTGCTTCGTCGGCCAGGTCGGGGCAGTGTGACAGAAGCACGGTGAAGACGCCCTCGGGCGCGCCGTCGAGGGCCGCGGCCAGGTCATGCGCGCCGTCCCACATATCGTCAACGCCGGCCAGCACCAGTTCGGCCTCGCCGTCGCGCAGCCGCCGGTGACTGTTGAGCAGAAACTCGATCCCCAGGGGGGCAAGGGTCTGCTCGATGGCCGGAAAACCTTCCCAGTAGTCGTGATTGCCGGGCACGGCGAAGATGCCCAGCCGTGGGCGCCAGGAGCGCAGTGGCGCCAGGAGCTCTGGCAACTCGGGGATAGCGTGCTCGTAACTCACGAAGTCGCCGGTCATCACCAGCAGATCGGGCTGCTCGGCCACCAGACGCTCAACCGCCCAGCGGGTGTTTTCGGTGGTGTAGGGTAGGCCTAGGTGCAGATCGCTCAACTGTGCGATGCGCAGTCCGTCAAGGGCGGGCGGCAACTGCGGCAGCCGGAGCGTCACCTGTTCCAGCCGCGGCTGGCGCGGCTCATGCCAGAGGGCGTAGGCTGCCCCGGTCGCCCCGATCAGGCCCAGCGCCGCCGCCGCCGGCGCGCCACCAGCGACCAGCGCCAGGGCGGCTAGCGCGCTGCCGCTCGCCGCCGCGCCGATCCAGCGTTCGGAATATCGCACCTGCCCCGGACTGGGGTCAAAACGCCGTCCTTCACGCAGTTGACGAAATCGCTGTGTTGTTACTGACATATTTTAGATCTTCTATCTAACGTGAATATAGTCCCTCGGGGAGGGATGTGGGGAAACCGGGTTTCCCCACGCCCCCGCCTGCGGGAAGGTGAGAACGCAACCCTTGCGCAGGGGCATGGGGAAACCGGGTTTCCCCATGCCCCCACCCGTGGGAGGGTGTGGGAGGGCAAAGCCCTCCCAGGAACAACCGTATGTTCATCGCGGCGGTGTGCGGCGGAGCCGCATGGACGACTGAGGTGACCATCGTTCGCCGGGTTCAGCCCCCCTCCCAGCCTCCCCCCGCTGGGGGGAGGCGCCGGGTGCCCGCCCCCGGCGGGGGAGGGTCAGGGAGGGGGGGCCGGCGCCGTGCCCGCGGAGCCGCGATGCGGGCGGGACGCCCGCGCTCCCGGGGCATGTGCATCGCGGCGGTGTGCGCCATGCGCATGACCGTCTCACGTGAACCTGCGCCCTCGGCGAGGGAGTGTGGGGAAACCGGGTTTCCCCACGCCTCCGCCCGCGGGAGGGCCTGGCCCTCACGCAGGGGGAGGGGGAAACCGGGTTTCCCCCTCCCCCTGCCCCTCGGCGGGGCGCCGGTGGCCCCACCGCCGCCTGAAGCGGGCCGGGGCAACCCGCTTGCCCCTTCCCCCGGCCCCTCGCGGGGCCATGCCACGAGGCACAGTATAATCTACGCAGATGAAGAACCGATGAAATGGCGCTGCGATCGACGTGTTTTGACGCCTCTCACTCGTGGGGGTACAATGCGCTCATCGTAGCATTTCTGCTCACGGTGGCCCGCGGCAGGTTCTGGAACGGGAGATTCTGGGAGGGCTTAGCCTTGCCAAAGTCTCCCTGCCCCGACCACAGCACGGAACAGGAGCTACGCGGTCGCCTCCCGGCGCTCCCGCCGGGAGGGGTGCGCCAGGTCGCCTGGCCGTCGCGGGCGGGGAAGGGGGGATGAGGCTGCGCCTGTCCCTGAGCGCCCGTTCCGGTGTGGGCGGAATGAGCGAGAATCGCGGCGGGCCACACGCTCCGCAGTTCCTCCGAATTGAACTATGCCCGATTTCTCATATACGGCGATAGCTGATCCCGCAGCCTTCGAGGAGCGGCTGAAGCGCGTGCCCGACGCGCCCGGCGTGTATCTCTGGAAAGACGCGACAGGCACGTTGCTCTACGTGGGCAAGAGCAAGCGCCTGCGCGAGCGCATGCGCTCGTACTTCGGCTCGCCGCGCGGTCTCAACGCCAAAACGCGCCGTCTCGTCAGCCATATCGCCGATTTTGATATCGTCGTCACCCAGAGCGAACTGGAGGCCCTGCTGCTGGAGATGAACCTGATCAAGCAGCACCGGCCCCGCTACAATATTTTGCTCAAGGACGACAAGAGCTATCCTTACATTAAAGTGACGCTCCAGGAGGACTGGCCGCGCATCTTTCCCACCCGCGCGGTGCTCGAGGATGGCGCGCGCTACTTTGGCCCCTACGCCAGCGCCGGGTCGGTGTACAAGACCCTCGATCTGCTCAACCGGCTCTTCGCCTTTCGCCCGCCCTACGAGTGCAAGGACGACAAGTTCAACCGCCACCGCAAGCTGGGCAAGCCCTGCCTCTACTACCAGATGCGACGCTGCCTCGGCCCCTGCGTGCCCGGGCTGGTCTCGCAGGAGGAGTACCGGGCGACGATTACCGCCGTCTGCCGCTTCCTGGAGGGACGCACCGAGCAGATCGTCCGCGAGATTCGCCGCGACATGGAGGCTGCCGCTGAGGCGCTGAACTTTGAACGGGCGGCCTACCTGCGCGACCGGATCACGGCCATCGAGCGCATCTCCGAGCGCCAGCAGGTGCTGCGCACGGTTGATGAGGATCAGGATGTGATCGCCTTCGCCCGCGAGGATGGCTCCGCGGTGGTGCAGGTGCTGTTTATCCGCGGCGGCAAGCTGGTCAATGCCGAGCCGTTCACGCTCCAGGGCGCCGAGGATGAGAGTGACGCCGCGCTGCTGGGTTCGTTTATCACCCAGTTCTACGACCGCGCCCCGAGCGTGCCGCCCACGCTCCTGCTGGCCGACCATATCGAAGAGCCGCTGATCATCGCCGCCTGGCTCAGCCAGAAGTCGGGCCACAAGGTCGAAATCGCCGTGCCCCGGCGCGGCGAGAAGAAGGACCTGGTCGCACTGGCCGCCACCAATGCCCGCCAGAAGCTCGCCGAGTTGCGCCAGCAGTGGCTCAACTCCGAACAGCGAGCCGTCGCCGGTCTCAGCGCCCTGCGCGATCTGCTCGGGTTGCCCGCGCTCCCGCGCCGCATCGAGGGCTACGATGTCTCGACCATCCAGGGCCAGCACACGGTTGCCAGTATGGTCGTCTTCGAGCACGGCGAGCCGAAAGCCTCGGCCTACCGCCGCTTCCGCATCAAGACGATCGAGGGCGCCAATGATGTCGCCGCGCTGCGGGAGGCGCTCGGTCGCCGCTTCCGGCGCGCCGCCGCGAGCCAGGGCGCACCCGGCGAGGAGCGGCCCCAGGCCCCGCCGCTCGAGGCCGGCGCGCCCCACGCCGAGGACCACGAGGAAGAGGAATCGGTGCCGGAGGAGGCCCCGCCGCTTGAGGCCGGCGCGCCGGGCGCCGATGCGGCGCCGCCCGCATCCGCCTGGGCCGAACTGCCCGACCTGGTGCTGATTGACGGCGGGCGCGCCCAGGTCAACGTCGCGCTGGCGGCGCTGCGCGAGGCGGGTTTCGCCCAGATCCCGGTGGTTGGCGTGGCCAAGGGGCCCGACCGCGACCGTTTCGACCTGGTTTGCCCTGACCGGCCCGAGGCGCTGGCGCTGGAGCGTTCCAGCCCCGCGCTGCACCTGGTGCGGCGCATTGACGAGGAAGCCCATCGCTTCGCCATCGCCTACCATCGCAAGCTCCGCGGCAAGGCCGCGCTCACCTCGACCCTGGAGGAGATCCCCGGCATCGGCCCCCGGCGCAAGAAGGCTCTCCTGCAAGCCTTCGGCTCCCTCGACGGCATCCGCCGCGCCAGTGTGGAGGAACTGGCCGCCGTGCCGGGAATGAACCGCAAGGCCGCCGAGACTATCAAGGGCCTGCTGGGCTGAAGATAGGGGGCAACCCGGACGGTTGCCCCACAGCTCCCACCCCTGCCGAGAGGCAGTCTCGTTGTAGGATGAGCCACGATACTCTTCTCCGGTCGCCTTCCAGCGGGGAGAGGTGCATGGCCGGCCTGCGGCCCTCCCCCACCGGTTGTTTTCCGCCCGCGGCGGGAGCGCCGTGGGCATTTCGCCAGGCTGCCTGGCCGCCGCGGGCGGAAAAAGGGGTATGCGGGGGCGAAGCCTCCCCGCACCCCTCCACCGCGTACGTCCTGTCAAATAAGGCTCCCCGGCCCTTCCCCGCCGGGGGAGAGAGTCCGGCTCCTCCCCCCAGCGGGGGGAGGTTGGGAGAGAGGCTGCGGCGCCGTATGCGCTTATATTTGAAAGGCATTGGCCTTAGCACCAGAGTTCCCTATGACAGTCATTCATTCGCACATCAACCCGCAGAGCGAAGAGTTCAAAGCCAACGCCGCCTACCACCGCGCCCTCGCCGACGAGTTGCGCGGGCGCATGCTCGCCGCCTCGCACGGGGGCAGCCCCGACGCGCGCCAGAAGCACACCGCCCGCGGCAAGTTGCTCGTGCGCGAGCGGATTGATTTGCTGCTCGATGAAGGCGCCGCCTTTCTGGAGTTGAGCCCCCTGGCCGCGTATCACGTCTACGAGGATGATGTGCCCGGCGCGGGGATCGTCACCGGCATCGGGCGAGTGAGCGGTCGTGAGTGCGTCATTGTCGCCAACGATGCCACGGTCAAGGGTGGCACCTACTACCCGCTCACGGTGAAGAAGCACCTGCGCGCCCAGGAGATCGCCCAGGAGAACCATCTGCCGTGTATCTACCTGGTGGATAGCGGCGGGGCCTTTCTGCCGCTGCAGGCCGAGGTGTTCCCCGATCGCGACCACTTCGGACGCATCTTCTACAACCAGGCCCAGATGTCGGCGCGGGGCATCCCGCAGATCGCCGCGGTGATGGGTTCGTGCACCGCCGGCGGAGCCTATGTGCCGGCAATGAGCGACGAGGTGGTCATCGTCAAGGGCACCGGCACGATTTTTCTCGGCGGGCCGCCACTGGTCAAGGCCGCCACCGGCGAGGAGGTCAGCGCCGAAGAACTGGGCGGCGCCGACGTGCATACGCGACTCTCCGGCGTGGCCGACCACTTCGCCGAGAACGACCACGAAGCCCTCGGGATCGTGCGCGACATCGTCGCCAACCTCGGCCCCCGCCGCCGCCCGCCCTGGGAGGTGCAGGCCCCGGAACCGCCGCGCTACGATCCGGAGGAGGTGTATGGCATCATCCCCCGCGACACGCGCAAGAGCTACGATATTCGCGAAGTGATCGCCCGGCTGGTGGATGGCAGCCGGCTGTATGAGTTCAAGACGCGCTACGGCACGACCCTGGTCTGCGGGTTCGCGCACATCGAGGGCATCCCCGTCGGCATTCTGGCCAACAACGGCATCCTCTTCAGCGAGAGCGCGCTGAAGGGCGCGCACTTCATCGAACTCTGCGCGGCGCGTGGCATTCCGCTGCTCTTCCTGCAGAACATCACCGGCTTCATGGTCGGCAAGCAGTACGAAAATGGCGGGATCGCCAAAGACGGCGCCAAGCTGGTCACTGCGGTGAGTTGCGCGGCCGTGCCGAAGTTTACCGTCGTGGTGGGTGGTTCGTTCGGGGCCGGGAACTATGGCATGTGCGGACGCGCCTATCAGCCCCGGCTGCTCTGGATGTGGCCCAACGCCCGCATCAGCGTGATGGGGGGCCAGCAGGCCGCCAATGTGCTGCTCACCGTGCGTCGCGACAACCTGCTGGCCCAGGGCCGCGACATGACCCCCGAGGAGCAGGAGGCCTTCAAGGCGCCCATTCTCGAGAAGTACGAACGCGAGGGCAGCCCGTACTACTCCACTGCGCGCCTGTGGGACGATGGCATCCTCGTGCCCACCGATACGCGCAAGGCCCTGGCCCTGGGTCTGGCCGCCGCCGGCAACGCCCCGGCCCAGGAAACCAGGTTCGGCGTGTTTCGCATGTAAGGATTCACATAGATCCTGACGTGAACATACGCCCTCGGCGAGGGGGATGGGGAAACCCGGTTTCCCCATCCCCCCACCCGGTGGGAGGGTGTGGGAGGGCGCAGCCCTCCCAGGAAGAACCTATGTTCATCCTGTTCGTGTGCGGCGGAGCCGCACGGACGGCT
>DAOTYR010000498.1:0-4614 GCA_034434655.1 Chloroflexaceae bacterium | reverse complement strand
AACGCCGGACGCCAGCGCATGCAGCGCCGGCGCCGGCGTTGTATCACGTAAGCCACGGTTCACACCTACGGTACCGGGGAGGGCCGGGGAAACCGGGTTTCCCCAGCCTCCCTGCTCCAGGAGACACGGTTGTTTCTGGGAGGGCGCAGCCCTCCCAGACCCTCCCGCGGGCGGGAGAATTCCCCATTCCCCTGCGGGCCGAGGGCTGGGGAAACCCGGTTTCCCTAGCCCTCTCTCGGAGCAGCCTGGTTCACCTCAGCCGCCCATGCGGCTGCGCCGCGCACCGACGGGATGAACATCCTTCTTGGGAGGGCGGCGCCCTCCCAAACCCTCCCAGGGGGCGGGGCCGGGGTGCGCGGGCCACCGGCCCGCGTCCGCTGAGGGGTGGGGAAACCCGGTTTCCCCAGCCCTCTCTCGGAGCGGCCTGGTTCACCTCAGGAGAAGGAGATGCGAGGTGTTGAGCCTCGCAAGGAGAGCGTATGGCGACCATTCTGCTCGTCGAAGATGATACGACCCTCGCCGAAACCTTGCGTTACAATATGGAGCGCGAAGGCTACGGCGTCCTCGTGGCCTCCGACGGGGTCCAGGGGCTGGAACTGGCCCGGCGCGAGCGTCCTGATCTGGTCGTGCTCGACATTATGCTCCCGCGTCTCGATGGCTTTTCGGTATGCCGCATCCTGCGCCAGGAGAGCGACGTGCCGATTATGATGCTCACCGCGCGCCAGGATGAGGTTGACCGCGTCGCCGGCCTGGAGCTTGGCGCCGATGATTACGTCAGCAAGCCCTTCAGTCTGGGCGAGATGCTGGCCCGGTTGCGGGCGATTATGCGGCGCAGCGAGCGGCAGCCACGCCTCGGGCGCGAGGTGCTCGAAGCCGGCGCGCTGCGCGTTGATACCAGCAGCCGTCGCGCCTGGCGCGAGGGCCAGGAGCTGGCCCTCCCCCAGAAGGAGTTCGACCTCCTCACCTGCCTGATCCGCAACCACGGCATCGCCCTCTCCCGTGACCTGCTGCTCGAGCGCGTCTGGGGACTGGATTTTGTCGGTGACAGCCGCACCGTTGATGTCCATATCCGCTGGCTGCGTGAGAAGATCGAACCGGACCCCAGCCGCCCACGCTACATTCAGACGGTGCGCGGGGTGGGCTACCGTTTCGAGGTCCCCGAAGGCTGAGCAATGAGCACGCTCACCCTTGCGCTTGCCGTGGCGCTGGTGGCGAGCCTCGCCCTCAGCGCCTGGCTCTGGCGCCGCCTGGCGCGGGCCACAACGGCGCCTGCCATCGAGAGGGCGCCGCCTGCCGATCCGTTTTCTCCCCTCCAGCATCCCCTCTTCCAGAGCGCCGTGGCAGCGCTCGACTCCGGGCTGATCGTGGTTGATCTGGAGCGCCAGATCCGCTTGCTGAATCGCCGGGCCGAAGAGTTGCTCGCCCCGGCCGTCGACACCCTTGGTCAGGGCCTGATCGTGCTCCTGCGCGATCACCAGGCCGACGCGCTGGTGGCCGAAACGCTCCACGACGGCGAAGTCCGCGAGATGGCCATGAAACCGGTCGCCAGCGGCCGCACCCTGCGCGTGCAGTGTAGCCCCATTGCCCCCAACGGCCAGACCATCGGCGCCCTGTTGCTGATCCGTGACATTACCCAGTTGAGTATGCTCGAGCGTTCCCGCCGCGACCTGGTGGCGAACGTATCCCACGAACTGCGCACCCCGCTGGCGTCGCTCAAACTCCTGGTCGAGACCCTGCAATCGGAGCCGCCGCCCGAGGTGGCCCGGCGCATGCTCGGCCAGATGGCCCAGGAAGTTGATGCCGTCACCCAACTGGTTGACGAGTTGCACGAACTCTCGCAGATCGAATCCGGCCGCGTAACCCTGAAACTGGCGCCGACACCGATCCGCCCGGTTGTGGAACGCGCCCTGGAACGCATCAAGCCCCAGGCCGACCGCAAGCGGATCGCCATCGCGGCGGAGTTTCACGACACGGCGGCGTGCGCCCTGATTGATGGCGACCGGGTGGGCCAGGTGTTGCTCAACTTGCTGCACAACGCGGTGAAGTTCAGCCCCCCCGGCGGCCAGGTGACGGTGCGCACGGCGCTCGTGCACCACAACGGCGACGCGGAGCACGACGACAGCGCTCCGGGCGGTCTCTGGCTCCAGGTGAGCGTGATTGACACGGGCATCGGCATCCCCGCCCAGGAACTGCCGCGCATTTTCGAACGCTTCTACAAGGTCGATCGCGCCCGCACCCGCAACGCCGGGGGCACCGGCCTGGGCCTGGCCATCGCCAAGCATCTGGTGGAGGGCCACGGCGGGCGTCTCTGGGCCAGCAGCGTCGAGGGCCAGGGGAGTACCTTCAGTTTCACCTTGCCTGCGGCGTAGGTAGGGCCGAAGCGTTGGCACAGCTTCGGCCCTACCGGGCAGCGGGGAGGCTACCTTTCACCTCGTCCGATCCGTTCGTTTCATGACCACCATGGTGATGTCATCGGCCTGACTCTGACCGCCGGCAAAATCGTTGACGGCGGCGAGCACGGCGCCGATAATCTCCTGGGGGCTCCGGTGGGCGTTGGCCTGCAGGACGGCAGCGAGACGCTCGTCGCCGAAGAGCTCGCGCTCGCCGTTCATCGCCTCGGTGACGCCATCGGTGTAGAGCAGCAGCACGTCGCCGGGATGCAGGGTGAGCGTGATCTGTTCAAAGCGCGGATCATGCACGATGCCAAGCACGATGCCCTGGGCGCGGAGCGGCCGCACCTGACCGGTGGCAGCTTCGTAGAGCAGCGGGTAGTTGTGGCCTCCGTTGGCGTAGGTCAGCGCCCCGGTGCGTGGTTCGAGCACGGCATAGAAGGTGGTCACGAAGAGACCGGCGCGCGAGTCGGCTAGAATGAGCCGGTTGGCGCGCTGGAGCACCTCGGCGGGTTGGCGGCCATCAATGGCGCTGGCGCGCAGCAGGGTGCGCGAGAGGGCCATGAACAGCGCCGCCGGCACGCCCTTATCGGTCACATCGGCGATCACCACGCCAAGGCGCTGCGCGGTGGAGAGATCGGGCATCTCCGGGCTGGCCAGGCGTCCCCCGCGGAAGGTAACCTCGCGCCGGGGCGGATCGCTGGCCGGAGGCGCCTGCCCGTGGACGGCGGGGAGGGCGATGAAATCGTAGAAATCGCCGCCGACCTGCCGCGCGGCACGGTAGTAGGCTTCGATCTGCAAGCCAGGCACGTTGGGGCAACTGTTGGGCAGGAAACTGGCCTGGATCTCGCGGGCCAGGTCCAGTTCCTGCTCCAGCTTCTCGCGGGCAAGGGCTTCCTGGTGGAGCCGTTCCCGCTCCAGGGTCTGCACCAGCAGGTTGGCGAGAATGCCGAAAAGCTGGGCTTCGTCATCGAGGAACCGGCGCGGGTTGCGGGTGTTGACCATGAACGTGCCCACCGGCGCGCCACCCAGTTCGATCGTCAGGCCCAGGTGCCCCTGGAAGCCCTGTTCGGCGAGCAGGGGCGGCAGGACGCTGAGGGCCTCGAGCGGCAGGGTGGCGGCCCGCTCGGGCAGGTACCAGAGGTGCGGACCGGTCGGGTCGAGGGGCAGCGGCCAGGGCGCCCCGGCGGGGAGATGCCAGCCATGGGCCGCGCGTAGCACGGCGCGACCACCGGGTTCATCGGCCTCGATAAAGGCGCAGGCATCGGCCTCCAGCAGTCGCGCGCCGACGCGCACCAGGCGCTGCAGGGCCGGTTCGAGCGACTCGCTGGTCAACAGGTCCTGCGAAAGGGTCAGCAGGGCCCGTTGCTCCTGCACCCGGCGCACCTTGGCCTGCTCGTAGAGCCGGGCGCGGGCGATGGCCATGCCGAGAATGTCGCCGGCTGCCGCGAGCAGGTGCAACTCCGCAGGAGCGATGCGCCCCCACTGCGTCGTCGCCACGTTCAGGATGCCAAGCACCTCGTCGCCGCTGCACAGCCGCACCGAGGCGTGCTGGGCCAACCCCCGTTTATCACCGACCGCACCCCGCAGCCGCGAACAGGGCGCCACGGTGATCGCCTTGTCGAGTTTGCCGCCGTCGCAGAGGTCCTGGCAATCGCACTCGGCTTCCCAGGCCGGGCCGGGGTAGGTGAGCGCCGGCGGGAGGTTATGGCGCGCTGCCAGGGTATAGTGCCCGGCCTCGCCTTTCAAAAAGATCCACCCGCTGGCCAGGCCCATCAGGTCGAGGATGCGCGGCAGGGCGTCATCGAGCGCCTCGCGCAGATCGACCGAGCGGTTGAGCGTCTGGGCGAGCGCGTGCAGCGTCGCCAGTTCGTGTATGCGCTGCTGGTTGTCACCTGGTGGCATAGGAAAACGATTCTTTACGCAACGTAACTGTTCACACCCGGGGTAACCCACGCGCCTGCGAGCGAGGGCGGTTTGCCCCCGTCGCGTCTCCGCGGGCAAGCTGCCCGCGCTCCCAGGAGCAATGTGAACACTTACTATGCAGCTTCTCCAGGCGCGATATCACCCGCCGACGCAGGGGGGCATCAATGCCTCCCTGCACCCGGTGGCGACGATGCTTCGATGCACATTGGCGCCGGGCGAACGGAGCTCAGGTTACTTCTTGCGGCAGATCGCCACCCCGTCGCGCAGGGGGATAATCACCGACTCGAGCTGCGGATGG
>DAOTYR010000497.1:0-5108 GCA_034434655.1 Chloroflexaceae bacterium | reverse complement strand
CCGGCGTCTCCCGCCCGGAGGTTCCCGGGGCGCACCCCTCCTGACGTGAACATAGGCTGCTCACCTACGCGCATGCGGCGCCGCAGCCCCCCTCCCAACCTCCCCCCGCTGGGGGGAGGCGCCGGACTCCCTCCCCCCAGCGGGGGGAGGGCTGGGGAGGGGGGCCGTCACCTTCGTTGCAACGGATTGCCGCTTGAGCAGGGGCATGGGGAAACCGGGTTTCCCCATGCCCCCACCCGCGGGAGGGTCTGGGAGGGCTTCGCCCTCCCAGGAACAACCGTCTGTTCATTGCGGCGTGGTGCGGCGCAGCCGCATAGATGGCTAACGTGAACATAGGCTCTCGAAGAGGGGTCTGGGGAAACCGGCTTTCCCCACGCCCCCGCCCCGCAGGGGTCTGGGGAAACCGGCTTTCCCCATCCCCCACCCGGTGGGAAGGTCTGGGAAGGGGCAGCCTTGCCGGACCCTCCCTGGAAGACCATGGTCATGTCTCTGGCGGCTGTACCAGCAGCACATAGCCCAGGCCACGGCGGGTCTGGATGAGGTCGGCGGAGGGGTCGGCGCGGCGGAGGGCGGCGCGCAGGTTGCTCACGGCGCGGTCGAGGGCCTCGGCGTCGAGGCCCGGATCATAGTCGCGCCCCCAGATGGCCTCGGCGCAAGACTCGCGGCTGCAGAGCGCCCCCAGGTTGCGGTGCAGGTGCAGCAGCAGCCTGAACTGGCCGGGCGAAAGGTCGAGCGCCTGGCCGTTGAGCAGGAAGACCTGCGCCCGTTCATCGAAGCGCAGGCGCGTGCCGGCGACCGCCGTCGGGTCGGGGTCGAGGAAGCGCAGCAGGCCGCCGGTGGCGCCCAACCCGATCGTATCGTGGTCGTTCAGCAGGTGGGGGCCAATCACGGGTGCCCCGTTGACGTAGGTGCCGTTGGCGCTGCCCGCATCGCGCAGCGCGTAGCGCGGCCCCTCGCGGGTGATGCGCGCGTGGAGCCGCGAGATCGTCTGGCGGGGGATGACAATGTCGCAGCCGGGCGCGCGGCCCAGGGTATGCTCTTCGCCGGTCAGGAGGAACTCGGCTGGCCGCACATCGTCGGCCAGGGCCACCAGGCGCGCGACCGCAGGGTGATTCGACTCGCTCATACCTTCATTGTACCGCAGGCGCGCAAACCGCTGTGCTACAATGGGCCGCAGCGCCGCCGGCGCCGATCCTGGGGTCGAAGCGCTGGCGCCGCCATTGCTTCGACCGCACCAGGCGCGGGGCAACCCATTAGATGTGCTCGGACGGAGTGGTGCTCGCAGGCGATGTCTATGCTCAATCCCGGTGCGCTCATCTTCCAGCGTTACCAGATCGTGCGGCTGATCGGCCGCGGCGGGATGGGCGCGGTCTACGAGGCGGTGGACCGGCGGTTGCGCAATACGGTCGCCTTGAAGCAGATGCTCGGCGATGCGCCCGAGAACGCCGAGGCCTTCGAGCGCGAGGCCCAACTGCTCGCCGCCTTGCGCCACCCCGCGTTGCCCAAGGTGATCGACTACTTCCGCGATGGCGCCGGACGTTACCTGGTGATGGAGTTTTTTCCCGGGGCGGATCTGGCCGCGCTGCTGGCCCGCCACGGCGGCCCGTTCCCCGTGGCCGAGGCGCTCGCCTGGGGCGATCAGGTGCTCGCCGCGCTGGAATACCTGCACACCCGCGAGCCGCCGGTGTTGCACCGCGATATCAAGCCGCAGAATCTTAAGCTCACGGGCGAGGGCCAGGTGGTGCTGCTCGACTTTGGCCTCGCCAAGGGCATCGGTCCCGGCGCGACGCGGAGCCTCTTCGGCTACACCTTGCACTATGCGCCGCTGGAGCAGATCCAGGGGAGTGGCACCGATGCGCGTTCCGACCTCTACGCCCTCGCCGCGACGCTTTACCATTTGCTCACCGACCGGGTCCCGGTTAGCGCGCCAGCGCGGGCCGAGGCGCTGCTGGCAGGCCGGGCCGACCCGCTGCCGCCGGTCCATCTGGTGAACCGCCAGGTTCCGCCGGAAGTCAGCGCGGCGCTGGGGCAGGCCCTGGCGTTGCAGCGCGAGGAGCGCCCGGCCAGCGCCACCGCGTTGCGCCAGGCGCTGCGGGGCGCCGCCGGTGCCCTTGACGGCGCCAGCGCGGCTATGGATGCGCCGACGCGCCTCGCGCCGGCGCCGCGTCCCGGCGTGTCCGTCCCGGAGCGGCCCATCAGTATCGGCTGGGACCACGTGCGCGCCGCGGCCCGAACCCAGGCCGGCCAGGTGCTGCGCGAACTGGCCGGCATGCCCCATCGTCCCGGCCCCTACGCGCCGCACCTGTACGTGAGGCGCGCCGGGGCCGAAGCGCACCTGCGGGCCTTTCTGGCGAGCGCGAGCGGAGCGCTGCTGCTGATCGGCGACTCGGGCACGGGAAAGACCTGTCTGCTGGCGCGCTGGGCCGAGGATCTGCAGGAAGCGGGCGAAGCGGTGCTCTTCTACCGTTGCGGCGGCTCGCTGGGGGCAGAGATTGACCGGGAGATCAGCCGCGATCTGGGGCGCGAGGCGCCCGAGGCGCTGGCGCACGACCTGGGGCAGATCGGACGCCTGGCAGCCGAGGCCGGGCGGCGCCTGGTGCTGATCTTCGATGGGCTGAACGAGTACCGCAGCGGCGCGCATGCCGGCCCCGAGAGCCTGCTCAAGCAACTCGACGCGCTGGTTGGCCGCGTCGCCGGACCGGCGCTGCGCGTGGTGATCAGTTGCAATCGCGTGGCCTGGGGTCAGTTGGAGCGGGCCGGCGCGACCAATCTGTTCTGGAGCGCCTACTACTACGGCCCCGGCGACGAGCCGTGGCTGTCGCTCGAGCCATTCACTCCCGACGAACTGGCCCTGGCCTACCAGCGTTACGCCGGCTTCTACCGCCTCCAGACGCCCCTGGAGCGCCTGCCGGCGAGCCTGCGCGAACGCCTGCGCAAGCCGCTCATGCTGCGCCTGATCGCCGAGAGTTGCCGCGATGGCCCGGTCGAACTGGCGGCGCGCGGGCCAGGACTGGGCCTGTTCCGCCGCTACTACGAGGAGCGGGTGCGCCAGCGCCGCGAGTATCTGTTCATTGACGAACTGGCCGGCGAGATGCTTCGCCGGGGCGCGATCAGCGTGCCCATTCGCGATCTGGCCCGCAACGAGCACCTGCGCGAAGAACTGCTGCGCGAGGACCCCGACACCGCCTACTGCCGCCTGCTCGACAACGGCGTGCTCATCGAGCAGCGGGGCCACCCCTTCGCGGGCGAAACGGTGAGCTTCGCCTACAACGAACTGGGCGCCTACGTGCTCGCCCGGCGCCTCCTGGGGGGCGCGGCCGGCGGCGACGGTCTGGTTGGCGCTGTCACCAGCCTGATGAGCCGCGCGCGCGAGTTTCCCCTGGCCTTCGACGTGGCTCGCATCGCCCTGCTGGTCGCCCGGCAGCCCGCCGCCTTCGCCGCTCTGGCCCGCGCCCCCGACATCGAGCTGCGCGAACTTGCCGCCCAGACCCTGGTTGAACTGTACGCCGACGATCCGCAGGCCGGCGCCGAGTTGCTCAAGTCCCTCTGCCAGCAAGACACCGACGAAACCCGCCGGACCGCGCTCAAGGCGGCCTACTACCTTGGCCCGCCCGCCCGCGACCTGTTCCTCTGGGCCGCCGCCCGTGGCGCCCCGGCCCTGCGGCGGGTCGCCCGCGACGTGCTGTACCTCATCTGGCGTTCCGACCCCGACTTCACCTATGGCCTGCTCCGCGACCTGGTGGCGCGGGTTGGCCCGTCGGCCCTGCGCGACCTGCGGAACATCCTGGAGTTCTTCTTCGAACTCTCGGTGGTGATCTACATCAACCACCCCGAACGCCCCGACGTGCGCGATACCACCGTGGAACTGTACTACGAACTGGCCCGCCAGCGGCTCCATCTCGACATTCTCAACACCGGCGTATTCGGCAGAACCATCGAGGACCTGATCTTTCAGGCGGTAGCCAGCGCCTTTTCGCGCCCGATTCTCGACACCATGCTGCTGGCCGAAATCGTGCCGGTGGAGCGCTTCTTCGAGGTGCCGCACGCCGAGCGCGCCATCCTGATGCGCGTCGCGCCGCTGTTCGACCCGGCGAAGCCGTTGCGCGCCTACATAGCCGACCTGGAGACCCTGCTGCGCGAAGACAACGTGCTCTTCAACCTGGTAGGCACGGCACAGATCGCCATTCACGCCTTCACCGACACCGCCGGCACCGCCCCTGTGGTGCGGGCGCTCTTCCAGCGCCTGCCGCCGCCGGGCCGGCTCTGGCTGCTGCTCTCCTTCAGCGTGCTATTGCCACATACGCCCCACGCGTGGACGCCGCTGGTCGAGGAGTTGACCGAGGGTCTCTTCAGCGCCAACCCCGACCTGATCTACGGCGCGACGCCGAGCCTGCTCCAGCAGTTCGACATCCTGCTCCTCCCCCTGGGCCTGGCCTACGGCAAACTCGGCCAGACCATGCCCCTGATTGAACTGCTCCTCCAGGACGGCCTGATGCGCGACGATCGGCGCCAGATCGAACGGGTGGTCGCCGGCCTGGCTGCGGTAGGCTTCTACTACCCCGAGCCGGTCCTGCGGCTGCTTGGCGAGGTGGTGGCGGCCATGCGCGACGACCTGCCGGCGGCCCTTGTGCCGACCCTGGCGACCATCCGCATGCAGCACCGCGACGCCGTGGATGTCTTTATGGCCCGGCGCGGCCTCAGCGATGCCCTGCAGCGCCGCGTGGCCGCCGCCGCCGACACGGAACTGGTGCGGCGCTACATCTACTGGCTGGGCCTCTACAACCAGGTGGTGCATTCCTGCGTCTACTACCCCAAAATGCGCCGCCAGATGGCCATGGCCGCCATGGAAATGCTGACCCGCTCCCGGACCCCCAACGAGTTTGTCGCCGTGTACACCGCCACCGTCTTCCGCATGCTGCGCGAAGCGGGCTTCCGCCTGAGCGAGTGGACGCGGGAGTAACTGGTCACATCTGGGGGCATCCACGAGCCTGGGAGCGAGGGCGTCCCGCCCTCGTCGCGTATCCGAGGGCAAGCTGCCCGCGCTTCCAGCCGTGCATGCGGCTGCGCCGCACACCGACGGGATGAACATACTTCCTGGGAGGGCTGCG